>CASFOM010000282.1 GCA_949296295.1 uncultured Alistipes sp.
ACAGCCCTTTTCTTATTGGGAGAACTACTCATCACAAAATGGAGTTTGGCTCCATTACGAATATCATCATAAGTTATATATGATTTATCATATTCCACCCCATTCAAAAACATCTTGTCTATATAGACATTGTCCTTCGACCAATTTTCTGTGGTTACTTCCACTTGTTTCCCGTTGCTCATGGTCATATTAACATATTCAAGAGAAGGAGAACCTATATTATAAACATTACTTGATGGAGCTGTCGGATAAAATCCCATAGTGTTAAAAATATACCAGGCTGACATTTGTCCGCAATCGTCATTTCCACTAAGAGAACCTGGTTCATTCCCATAAAAAGCATCTGAAACCGTCCGGACCCATTTTTGACACTTCCACGGTTCCTTCAAATAATTGTACAAATAAATTATTTGATGACAAGGCTCGTTTCCATGCCAATAAGCCCCAATACGTCCCTGAATATCATGAGCCCCAGGGATATCATCTGGTAATTCCATGGTAAAAAGCGAATCAAGTCGTGCTGCAAATAAATCACGTCCCGTTTCATTAATATACCCTTGTACATCTTGTGGTACATACCAGGTATATTGCATGGTAAATCCTTCCGTAATATCCCCCCAACCATTTACAGAACCTGGACCTTGATAAGCTACGGGTGCAAACGGGGTTCGCCATTTACCTTCTGAATCACGTCCCCGCATATACTTTGTATCCGGATCTATCAAATTCTGATAAGATAACGCTCGATTTAAAAAATATTCATAATCCTTTTGTTTTCCTAATTTACGGGCTGCCATCGCTATACAATAATCATCATATGCATATTCCAGTGTCTTCGATACAGATTCTTTTTCCTTATCAAAAGGCACCCATCCCAATCGAGCATAATCTGGCAAACAATCATAGTTTGGATTCATAGCAGTACGCACCATTGCCTCATAAGCCCGCTCATAATCAAATCCAGGAATATCTTTCACAATCATATCGGCCAATACAGATACGGCATGATAGCCAATCATGCACCAGGTTTCATTCCCGTAAAATGACCAAATAGGCAACATATGCTCTACACTTTTGTCATAATGAGCCAACATGGAATTAGCTATATCTGCATTCAATTCCGTCTGTACCAAGTTAAATAAGGGATGTAACGCACGGTAAGTATCCCATAAAGAAAAAACCGTATAATTGGTAAAATTTTCTGCCTTTTCGATATTCTTATCCAACCCGCGGAAACTTCCATCTGAATCTTGAAAAATAAACGGATGTAAAAATGTATGATAAACTGAGGTATAAAAAGTCTCCTTCGCTTTTTTATCCCCTTTTACAATAAATTTTGATAATGCTTCATTCCATTGTTGCTCCCCTTCCCTTTGCAAAGCATCAAATCCTACTCCATCCAATTCTTTTAAATTTTGTAATGCTCCTGCTGTACTAACGCCTGAAATGGCCGTTTTTACATAAACAGCCTCCCCTTCCTGAGTAGCAAATCTCATCCACGCCTTTATATCTTTTCCCCAAGCCTCCATCCGACTACGAAACCTATTGGTATTATAAAGGACAGGAACTCCATCTTGCATAAAACCGAAATCAATTAACGGTTTGGAAAAAATGGCTGCAAAATAGACATGACGTTCCGGACCCCAACCTTTTACCAATTTATATCCTGTCAATGTAGAGTCATTCTCCATACGAACATTTGCCCATTCACAAGATTGCCATAAAGTATGTTTCAAATCGATCAAGATAAAAGCACTATCAGATTGAGGATAAGTAAACCTGAAAATACCACTGCGAAGACCTGAAGTCATCTCTGCCTTCACCCCATAATCTTTTAATTCAACCCCATAATAATTAGGAGAAGCCCACTCCTGCTCATGAGAATAACGAGAACGATACCCTGAATCTGGAAATTCATGCGTTCCTGGAGTAAAACGAATTGTTCCTGTTCCGGGCACAAACAGAAAATCTCCCAAATCAGGGATTCCCGTTCCGCTTAAATGCGTTAAACTAAACCCCAGCAAAGTCGGATGATCATATTTATATCCGGCTGCTGCATCATAATAATCAAAATCAGTATCAGGACTTATCTGTATCCCCCCAAAAGGAATCTGTGAACCTGGATATATATTTCCAAAACCCGATGTTCCAACCAATGGACGAACATACTGAATCAAATTCGTTTCCGAATTTTTTAATTCCGATTGTACTTGTTGTGACTGACAACCTGATAAAACAAATACATCACAAACAAATGACACAACGAAAACAGATGAAAACAATAAATTAAAATATCTTCTCATACCCTCTATTATAAATTTTCTGTTTCTCTTAACAATTAAATTCTTAAATCAGCAAATTACATCCTCGTATTTCACTATAATCCACTCGTCCCTCTATCTTAAATGAGTGATCTGAAAAACAAATTCCCACATCATCAGTCTGTAAAAACGAACACGAATAATAATTTGCCAAATCAATAATATTTACTCCTCCTCTTCGCTCTGGTCCTATAATAGTAAATGGATCATGTAAATCTCGAATCAAAATACGCATCCAGGGAGGGGAAACGAAACGTCCTTCTCCAAAAGAATACGATTGACTAAGACACTCACACATACCATATTCGGAATGAATGGAAGATACCCCAAGGCGATTGCACAAAACAGCATGAAGTTCCTCACGAGGTAATTCCCTACGACGTCCTTTCATCCCGCCTGTTTCCATAACAATCACATCATCGCCCAAAGATAACTCATATTTTTCCGCAAGATCAAGCAAGGCAAAACTAACCCCAAACAACAAGGTTTTCCGATGAGGACTCCTTTGTTCCAATTTCTTCACTAACGCATCATAATCATATAAAAAAAATCCCCCGTCATGGCTTTTTTCTATTAACTTCTCTACCATATAAATCAAAGAAGAACCTTCCCTTTCTAAATATGCAGGTAATAATGCATAAATATTCATATCAGCAGGATTACCATAAAATAATGAAAAAGCCCTTATGAATGATTTTTCATAAAGTGACACATCAAATACCGGATGGACAGCCTGTTTACCATTACCTGTCCCACTACTCGTAAAACAAATATCAGTATGTTGTCGACTGGTAATTCGATGTGTTTTGAAAAAACGAACCGGCATAAATGGTATTGCCTCTATTCGTTCCACTTTCTGATAATCCACCCCCAGATAAGCCAAATATCGGGCATACGGTTCACAAGCAGTGGCCTGATATTTGAAATGATGCCAGACCATGGATAAAAAATCGTTTTCTGAAGTGATATCTGTTATTTCCATAAAAAATTATTCTCCACAATGACGAAATATATCAAATTTAACTGAATCTTAATATCTTTGTAGAATCAATAAGTTGGTAAATATATAAACAAAAATCATAATGACAGACTATAAAAACGACAAACGTGTCGTCATGACGCTCGATGCTGGAGGAACCAATTTTGTTTTTTCCGCAGTTAAAGGATGTGAAGAAATAATCTCACCTATTACTTATCCTTCCAATGCCCATGATTTAGATAAATGTTTGGACGGAATTATAAAAGGATTCAATGAAGTCAAAACATTATTAAATGAACCTCCTGTAGCCATTAGTTTCGCATTCCCCGGACCTGCGGACTATCCCAATGGGATTATCGGAGATTTAGCAAACCTTCCTGCTTTTAGAGGAGGTATAGCATTAGGTCCCATGTTAAAGGAAATTTTTGGATTACCTGTATTCATTAATAATGACGGAGATTTATATGCATATGGTGAAGCTATTGCAGGTATGCTCCCTTGGGTAAATGAGCAATTGGAAAAAAACGGTAGTCCCAAACGATTTAAAAACATTTTAGGATTAACCTTGGGAACTGGATTAGGAGGAGGCATTGTACATGACAACCATCTTCTCATTGGAGATAATTCTGCTGGTTCAGAAGTATGGGCCATCAGCAATAAATATGAACCGGAACAAAACATTGAAGAATTAGTCAGTATTCGTGCCGTTCGCCGAGAATATGCCACCATATTAGGAATTAATCCCGCAGAAGCTCCTACTCCAAAAGACATCTATGATATTGCTTTAGGAAAGCAGGAAGGGAACAAAGAAGCAGCAAAAGAAACCTACCGCCGTATCGGAAGAGC
Organism: uncultured Alistipes sp.; assembly: GCA_949296295.1. Lineage (GTDB taxonomy): Bacteria > Bacteroidota > Bacteroidia > Bacteroidales > Rikenellaceae > CASDZK01. The sequence continues at coordinate 4,147 of CASFOM010000282.1, forward strand.
ATTGGGAGACGTTTTGTGTAATTTATTGACAGTAGTAGACGGAATAGCTGTCATTGGTGGTGGTATTGCTGGAGCAAAAGAGTTATTTTTTCCATCTATGCTGGAAGTAATGCGGGGAAAACATAATAACGGAAATCCTCGTTTATGCCAAAAAGTATATAATCTTGATGATCCTCAGGAAATGATTGACTTTGCACGAGGAGAGACCAAAACGATTCAAGTACCCTTTACCGAGAAAAACGTCACTTATGACACTTTATCCCGCATCGGTGTAGGAATTTCAAAAATAGGAACAAGTAAAGCTATTGCTATTGGGGCTTATGCTTATGCTGTAAAAATGTTGGATAAAGGCTGATTATCATTATGGAATCGCTGGTCGAATACGGTTATATAGGCCTTTTTATAGGAGCTTTTCTTGCCGCAACGATCATTCCCTTCAGTTCAGATGCGCAAATGGTAGCTTTATTGGCATTAGGAGGAGATCCTTTTATCTGTGTTACAGTAGCAACATTAGGTAATTGGCTGGGGGGATTGTCTTCTTATGGATTAGGTTACATAGGAAAATGGAAGTGGATAGAAAAATATCTGAAAGTAAAAGAAGAAACATTGATAAAACAGAAAGAACGTGTAGACAAATATGGAGCTTCGTTAGCCTTCTTCTCTTGGTTACCCGGAATAGGTGACGTATTAGCCCTTGCTTTGGGTTTTTATAAAGTATCTTTTAAGAAAAGTGCCATATTTATGTTAATTGGGAAAGGAGCCCGATTCGTTATGTGGGCTGTTATCTTTTATTATGTAAAGCCATTGTTCCAATGATAAACTTATCTAATACCGAGCAACTATTAGAATGTGTCCCTAATTTCAGTGAAGGGAAAAATCCTGCCATCATTAATGCCATCGCGGATAGCATAAGTCATGTAGCAGGAATCAAACTTCTTCATATAGATAGTGGAATTGCAGCAAATCGAACAGTAATAACATTTGCGGGAATTCCTGAAGCTGTATGTGAAGCAGCTTTTCAAGCAGTAAAGACCGCTGGAGAACTTATTGATATGAGTTGCCATCAAGGAGAACATCCAAGAATAGGAGCAACAGATGTACTGCCTTTGATTCCTGTAAAGGGAATCAAAATGGAAGAAGTAGTCAATCTCGCCCGAAATTTATCAGAACGTATTTATAAAGAGTTGGGAATTCCTGTCTACTGCTATGAAAATGCTGCATTTTTTCCTGAGCGAAAAAAATTAGAAGCCTGTCGTTTGGGAGAATATGAAGGGCTCAAAGAAAAACTTTTACATCCGGAATGGAAACCTGATTTTGGACCCGCATCATACACTGAACAGGTAAAAAAATCAGGAGTAACAATTATTGGAGCCCGTCCTTTTTTAATTGCTGTTAATTTCAATTTAAATACAGCTTCGGTAAAAATAGCCAAAGAAATTGCGGCAGAGGTCAGAGAGAGTGGGCATGTTTATTTAAGAAACGGTGAAAAGACAAGAATCCCCGGTATTTTAAAAGGAGTAAAAGCTATTGGATGGTATATCGAAGAATATGGGATCGCCCAAGTATCTGTAAACATTACCAATATAGAACAAACTCCGCTGCACATCGTTTACGAAACGATACAAAATAAAGCAAAAGAAAAGGGATACATAATCACTGGAACCGAAATTATCGGATTAGTTCCTGAACAGGTATTAATAGATGCGGGAAAATATTTTTCCCGTACCTCATCTGTTGATAAAAACAACTTGATAGAAATAGCCAGCAAAGAGATGAATTTAAGCGATTTGTCTCCATTCAATCCTCAGAAAAAAATATTAGAATTCTGTCTAAACTCATAAACGATTTTAAAATAGATTGTCCATTTTCCCATATCTTAATCAGATATTTACACTCACTATTCCAATTAATAAATACAAAAGTTAAACTTTGAGACAACACCATATTATGTCATAACTGACAATACCATGTTATTTTTGAAATTCGGACTCTGCTCCCAATACTTTGCTTACTGACATAACAAGAGGCCGACCCAAAAGAGAATTTTTGAGGTCGGCTTCTTTGCATAATGCAGAATGATATTCGGCTGCAATTTTTGAAGTTGC
>CASFOM010000283.1 GCA_949296295.1 uncultured Alistipes sp.
CTCGTATCTCTTTTAAGATATCTCTACCTATCAATAACTCTTTTTCTGTCAGTTTGGTCGGTAAAGAATCCACCCAGTCAATTAAGTCGGAGATACTCATCATGGATACTTCCGCAATATTTTTGTTGTCTATTTTAAATTGTAAAGACTCTGCCTTTAATCGGCTGCCTCCACATAAAGCGCATTTTTGTTGCCGAACAAACTGCGATTTCCATTTTTCTCCTTTTGATACAGTTCCATCCTCTGTCGTTTTGTCTATGTAATCAATGATACCGCCCCATTCAATAAAATGAATTCCGCCAATCAAGCCTAATTTTTTAGCCTCTATTTTTAACGGTTCACTATCTCCATGAATAATGATTTGTAATGTCTCGGCATTGATGGCATCTACAGGATCATCTAAATCAAATCCATATTTATGAGCCAACGCTTCTAATAATACAAAGATGTAACTGTTCCTATATTTCCCTAAAGGTTCGATGGCTCCATCCCGTATGGATTTACGGCGATCAGGAATCATTTTGTCCATATCATAAATATCCTCAATACCTAATCCGTTGCATCGAGGACATGCTCCATGCGGAGAATTGAAAGAGAATGTGTGGGGAGCAGGAACAGCATAAGATATTCCCGTAGTCGGACACATCAAATTACGGCTATAATAGCGTTGTTGACCTGTATCATAATTATAAACCATAATGGTCCCTTTCCCTTGCTTCATCGCTTCGTCCAAACTCTTTAAAAAACGCTCGTCTATGTCGTCTTTTACCACTAAGCGATCGATAACAATTTCAATATTATGAATTTTATATCGGTCAAGTTTTAATCCATCATATATCTCTGTTATTTCTCCGTCAATACGTGCATGAACATATCCTTTTTTCAAGAAAGAACCGAATAATTCCCGATAGTGCCCTTTACGTCCTTTGATTACAGGAGATAGTAAGGCTATTTTTTGTCCGTTATACTCCTTTTTAATCAAATTCATAATCTCTTTATCACTATACCGTACCATGCGTTCTCCTGTTTCAGAAGAATAGGCAACAGCTATTTTAGCAAACAACAGTCTGAGAAAATCGTTTATTTCTGTTACTGTGCCTACTGTTGAACGAGGATTTTTATTGGTCGTTTTCTGTTCAATGGCTACTACCGGACTTAATCCGGTAATTTTATCTACATCAGCCCGTTGCATATTACCTACGAATTGACGGGCATACGAAGACAGCGTTTCCATATACCGACGTTGTCCTTCAGCGTAAATAGTATCGAATGCTAAAGAGGATTTCCCACTTCCCGATAAACCTGTAATTACGGATAAGGAATAACGAGGAATTGTAACATCTATGTTTTTTAAGTTATGTTCACGGGCTCCTATAACCTCTATCTTTTTCATCCTAATTTTATTTTACGGAGCAATTTTATGTTTTAACGAGCTTCTGAACGGAATCCAGCATCCGGTATTTTTACTAAATATGTTTTTCCAGATACATTGTCATGCTGGTATCCTCGTATCCAGGGATTAAACTCACGTAACAATTTATAATTGGTCCCATGCTGATGGGCTACATCGCTCCAGTTGATTTTTCGATCATTGACTTCTATAACCGTATATCGGTACGGTTCGTAATATTGTTCCGAATCGATATAAAATCCATATGCTGCCGGATCTTTTTCTACCAATTTGAAACTGAGAATACGAAAAATATAACGCATGGTCTCTGTCGGGAGAAATAAATCATAATAATTTTTTTCTCCTTGACTGGCCATCCTTCTCGAAATACCTGCCATTCCCGCATTGTATGAAGCAGCTGCTAATGTCCAGGAACCAAACCGTTCATACGCTTTTTTTAAATATTTACAGGCCGCAATTGTCGATTTTTCTACGTCATAACGTTCATCTACCCCTGTCCCTACTTCTAATCCATACTCTTTCCCCGTTGTAGCCAATATCTGCCATAGACCAGCGGCCTTGGCTGGAGAATAAGCTTCTGGATCCAATCCGCTTTCCGCTACTGCCAAATATTTAAAATCAGCAGGTACGCCATGTTTTTCTAAAATAGGTTCTATAATGGAGAAATATCTTTTTGTTGCCCGTAAAGTTTTTAATGTCTTGGAATGCATATACATGGTTACCGATAAATCTTCCTCCAAACCTTCTCGCGTATCGTAATATTCCAGGGGGACTTTTTCCGAAGCGAATGAAAGTTTATCGGGAATTGGCGGTATAATAACGGGTGCAATCCTTTCCGTATTGTACACAGGTATATCGGAGACCTGACAAGAAGCTACATGAAAAGAGCAAACGACCAGCAACAAAGCAGGTATAAAAGAGTATAATCGATAATGCATATTCATATAAATAGAAATTAAATTCAATAATTCAAGAAGAGATAAAGGTTGCAATCCAATGACTTAAATCAATTACTTTGAATACATCCAAAATAGTAATGAGTATCAATATAATTAATAACCAACGCATAAATCCGGTTCCTAAGGTTCGGGCATAACGTGCTGCTACGTAAGAACCGATGATATTACCTATGGCGTGTATCAATCCCCAGGAATAGTTTACATGACCATGCATCATGAAAACGACTAAAGAGAACGGAGTTGTCACAAACGCCATAAATCCTTTCATGGCGTTGGCTCGCATTAAATCATAACCCAATCCCATAACAAAGATAGCAATAAAAAAGTATCCTACTCCAACGTAGATTGAACCTCCGTAAAAACCTGCCATGATTAATAGAAGAAAATGTAAAGGAGTCATGGGAACTATCCCCCCTTTTCTCCCTTTTAACCATACTGAAGGTTTCAATAGCAGCATACAAGCCATTATAACAAGTCCTCCGGCAAAACAGATATGGAAAATACGGTCACTGACCATCATGGAAAATTGTGCACCGATTAATACTCCAATGACAATGGGAATCGAAAGTTTCCATGCTTGTTTTATATCCAACAGGCTTTCCTTACGGAAAGTCAGTGAGCCTACTAAATTTTGTAAAACTACCGAGATGCGGTTTGTACCACTGGCATCTAAAATAGGCATTCCTAATGCCATATAAAGGGTCATGGATATAACAGTAGCTCCAGCGGCAAGAGTATTGATGAATCCTACCACTACTCCGGACAAGATTAACGCGACAATAATTTCTCCTGTAAGCATTGCCCTTGTTCTACATCTGCTTAATCTTCAATGGTAAAATGGTCGGCATCTAAATAAGCAGGGAATCCGTTACGAAACTTATTCAATGCATCTAAATCAATATCAGCGGTAATTATTTCTTCTTTATAAGGAGTAGCTGCAGATAATGGTTGTCCCATAAAGTCAAGAATAACAGTGTCACCCGAGTAATTATCCTTAGGAGCTTTCCCGCAACGATTAACTCCGACAACATAAGATTGATTCTCTATGGCCCGGGCTTTTAACAAGGTACTCCAAGCATAACTGCGTGTTTCCGGCCAATTAGCGACATATATCAATAAATCATAATCATTTCGGGAACGGGACCAGACCGGGAAACGTAAGTCATAACAGATCAGAGGAAGAATCCGTATTCCTTTATAGTGAATCACCTGACGTAACCGACCTGCTTCATAATAATTGTGTTCTCCGGACATTCTGAACAGGTGACGTTTGTCGTAACACAAAAATACACCATCATCTCCTACAAAAAACAGCCGATTATGAAATTTTACTGTTCCATTTTCTGATGTTGTCCGGATTGCTATACTCCCAATTAATGCTTTGTGGAGACGTTGTGCCATATCTACCAACCATTGAACACTTTTTCCCTGCATATCCTCAGCAATAGAGTCTGGGTGCATACTAAACCCCGTAGTAAACATTTCAGGAAGGACAATTATATCGGCGTCATTGGTATTTGATGAGAGCCATTGTTCTATCTTTGCACGGTTAGTCTCCGGGTTTTCCCATGCAATATCCATTTGGAAAGCAGCTATCTTCATTATCTATTTATTTTTCAAATTGGAACGCAAGATACAAAATATTCTTGGGGTTACGAAACTAATAAAAACAGGTTGTATCCTCTATTGGGGAAATCGAATGTAATCTGATTAAAAGAGGAGTCAGTCATTAATCCATCTGATGTTAAATGGTATCATACCGTTGCTATTTTCTTGAATCCAAGAAAATATGAAAGTTATTTCCTATTTTTGTCGCAGAAATAGTGTTGCTTGACAGAACAAAGTTTTTTATAAATGTTTATTACAATCAAATTCTCATGTTGACAGCAGGTTCAAAATATACATTACACCTCTCTCGTTTTACGGAAAACGGTGCTTATCTTATGGATGAAGACATGAAAGAAGTACTGTTGCCTAAAAGATATGTTACTTCGGACATGGAGGAAGGAGATTCTATTGAAGTTTTTATTTATCATGATTCAGAAGATCGCCTTGTCGCAACGACTGATACGCCTAAAATTATGGCAGGAGGAGTAGCTTCTTTGGAGGTAGTGGATATAACACCGTATGGAGCTTTTTTGGATTGGGGACTTCCCAAAGATCTTTTTTTACCCAAAGCCAATCAACTGGAGCGTATAGAGAAGGGATATTGGTATGTTGTAACTGCTTATGTGGACCGAATTACGGGACGATTGGTTGCTTCTTCGAAATTAGGTCAAGTAGTTCATAACGAGGAAGTTGTTGTGAAACCAGGAGAGAAAGTAAATATTATTGTAGCCCAACGAAATGAATTTGGATTCAGGGTTGTCGTGAATCAGCGGAACTGGGGGATGATTTATCATAATCAGATATTTAAGCCTGTTTATATAGGAGATACCATGGATGCCTATGTGGTCAGAGTTACAGAAGATAATCGAATAGATCTTTCTTTGCAGCCGGCAGGATTTGATGGAATAAAAAATAGTGCGCGACAGTTGTTGGAATTAATGGTTGCTCATGGAAGTACTTTATCTGTTTGTGATCATTCTACTCCTGAAGAGATACAAAAACAGACACAGATGAGTAAAAAAACATTCAAGCGTGCAGTAGGTTATCTTTTAAAAAGTGGGGCAATAAAACAAGAAAATGGATACATCTCTTTAATGGAAGGATACCAGAATATAAGATGGGAATGATGTATATTGTCAAACTTACGGAAATACTGTTGATATGTATGTAAATGACATTGAAGATGAAAATATTAAAAATCCTAAAGAGTGGTCTGGAACTGGATTTGCTTTAAACAA
>CASFOM010000284.1 GCA_949296295.1 uncultured Alistipes sp.
CCCCGGGAAGGATTTTTCATTTTCGTATGCAAAGATATATCTTTGTAGTTCAACTCGCAAATTTATCTTTATTTTTTTTCAATATGGAACTACTCATCGACACTCCGCACAAGATAAAAAACATCATCTTTGATTTAGGTAACGTACTGATGGATATTGATATCCACAAAACATTAGCGGCCTTTCAAGCACTACATATTGAAGGGTTGAAAGAATCGGATATTCATCCCCACCAGAAAGATTTTTTCTTACAATTGGAATTAGGGACCATCACCCCCGATGAATTTATAGAAGCCATCCATCGTACCTATCCGGCCTCCCGAGCCATTGAACCCTCCCGTATTTGGGAAGCATGGGACGCATTGCTTCTTGATTTTGAACCTCGCCGATTTGAGTTATTACGGCAATTATCCCCTGATTTTCGTATTTTTTTACTCAGCAATACCAATCTTCCGCACCGCCAAACATTTCTCAAGAAGTTCAAAAAACAGATCGGTGATGATTTTGAATCCTACTTTGAAAAATGTTACTACTCGGATGTATTAAAGATGCGAAAGCCTGATCCTGCAATCTATCAATACGTATTGGATGATACCGGTATTCGAGCGGAAGAGACTCTTTTTATTGATGACAATGCCTGTAATTTTCCTGGAGCGGAACAGGTTGGGCTGAACGGTTACCATCTGACACGAGGGAAAAATGTGTGTGATCTGTTCCAATAAAATTCTTTCAAAATAAATTTATCATTTACCTTTGTAATCATGAGAATATTAATCCAGAGAGTAAAAGAATGCAGCGTAACGATTGAAGGAGAACGTTATTCCTCCATAGGTCCCGGTATGCTGATTTTTGTCGGAATCACGCATGACGATACAGAAGAAGATATTGCATGGCTTGCCGGGAAAGCATCTCGTTTGCGTATTTTTGACGATTCGGATGGAGTTATGAATCGTTCTGTTATAGAATCCGGAGGAGAAATAATGGTTGTAAGCCAATTTACCCTTCAAGGCTCTACCCGTAAAGGGAACCGTCCTTCTTACATCCATGCGGCAGGACCGGATATTGCCATTCCTTTATACGAACGATTCATCAAAGTCTTAGGAGCAGAATCGGGATGCAAGATAGCGACAGGACGTTTCGGAGCAGACATGCAAGTATCGTTAATCAATGACGGGCCTGTAACCATTTGGATAGATTCAAAAAACAAGGAATAAGAAGATGAAATTAAGTGATTTACAAGAGTTGGTAGATACGTGGATTCATAAACAGGGAGTTCGTTACTTCGACGAAATGACCAATATGGCTATTTTGACGGAAGAAGTTGGAGAGTTGGCACGTGTTATGTCGCGCACCTATGGCGAGCAATCCGCGAAACCGGGAGAGAAATTGGATTTGGCAGATGAATTGGCGGATGTTCTGTGGGTAGTTACCTGCATCGCCAATCAAACGGGAGTGAACTTAGAAGAGGCCGTTGTCGCCAATTTGACCAAAAAAAGTGAGCGGGATGCAGTGCGTCATCTACAAAACGAGAAATTAAAACGTTAAACGATTATCGTCATGAGCAATAATGATTGGAAAAAACGACTGAATATTGTTTACTCCACCAATCCGGACTTTTCTTATGAAGAGTTGAAAGAAGAAGAGGAAGAGACGTTACCCCCAGCACGCCAACATCTTCGTATTGCTTTAGACAAAAGGAACCGGGGTGGGAAACAAGTCACTTTGATTTCAGATTTCAAAGGGAGTGAAGAGGCAATGAAAAGTTTATGCAAACAACTTAAAAGCAAATGCGGAGTAGGAGGTTCTGTAAAAGAAGGAGAAATTATCATACAAGGTGATTTTCGTCAAAAAATCGCCGACCTGCTCCAATCTATGGGATACAAAGCCCGGGTTATCTAAACGGATGGGATTTTCAAAATTCATAATAAGAGGAATCATTATGACAATGCTGTTGTTCGCAACTGTTCGAGCGACAGCACAATATGTGGTATCCGGAGCTGCTCCTGCCTCCCTTCGTTGGCAGCAGATAAAGACGGAAAGATACAAACTGGTTTTCCCCAATTACTATCTTAACAAAGCACAACTCATACACGCCTATTTAGACACGATAAGACCTTACATCAGTTACGGTTTACGTCCTTCATTCGATCGTCTTCCGGTCGTTCTTTACCCCACGAATCTACACAGCAACGGACTCGTTACATGGGCTCCGAAACGGGTAGAACTTTACACGGCACCTCCTACCCGACAATTTGCCGTACCGTGGTTAAAACAGCTGACCTTGCATGAATATCGTCATGTAGTGCAGATGAGTAATCTCAATACAGGTTTTACGAAAGCGGCCAGTTACCTTTTCGGGGAACAGATTGTGGGATTGGTAGCCTTAATTCCTCCGAGTTGGTTTTTCGAAGGAGATGCGGTAGCGGCAGAAACGGCATTGACCGCTTTTGGACGAGGGATGCAACCCGAATTTTCCATTGAATATCGGGCCATAGTACATGAAGATAAAAATTTTGTCAATCTTGACCGATGGATTTGCGGTTCATTAAAAGACAACATACCGGACAAATACAAATTGGGATATCAGGTTGTCACCGCAGCGCGAGAATATTATGGAGAGGATTTCTGGGATAAAGTTCTTCGCTATTGCGGACGTAACCCCTATTTCATCGTTTCTCCCAACATAGCTTATCGCAAATACGCCCAAACAAATACGAAAGATTTATTTCTCCGGACATTCAACGATTTGAAAGCCTATTGGGAAAAAGCGTCATCCATTCCCAATTCCACTTCTTTCATCCCTACCGGGGGCCGATCCTATACATTGTATGAATTCCCTCTTCCCTATTCCGATCACCGAATCATAGCCCAAAAGAAAGACATGGACTCGACTTATCGGTTTGTCGTTCTGGACACTGTCTCAGGAGAAGAACACACCTTACGTTATAACACGCAACTCAGTTCCCGTCCCATCCTTAAAGGAGATACGTTGTTATGGACCGAATATGTCCCGTCTCTCTTCTACGAGCAACAGAACCGCTCCTCTGTAAAAGCAATGCTTCTGAAAGAAGACCGGAAAGGGTTGGGCAGCAGTCGTCCACATACTCTTTTCAAAGAAGAAAATTGCTATTACATTACTCCTTTAGGGGATGAAGGTTACGCCATGATTGTTTATGACCGGGAAAACCGCCCGTCCGTACTGCTTACCGATACCCTTTTCCGCGAGACAGGACGTTTGTCGTTACCGGGAGAAGATACCTCCGTCAATGGATTAGCCTGGGACTCCAATACCCAACGTTTATGTATTATTGTTCTCGACAATGAAGGGATGTATCTGGCAGAGATTCTCCGACAACCGACCCTCTCCCTTCGTCAGCTAACCTCTCCCTCGCTGATTACCATCGACAACCTGCGAGCTTCAGGAGGCCGACTCTATTTTAATTCCATTCAGTCAGGGAAAGATGAAGTTCATATCTACGATTTGTATTCCGGGAAAGAATATCGTGCCACCACCTCACAATACGGCAGTATCATGCCCTCTGCGGTCAATGACTCTCTGTTATTGGCCGTCACCTATCGACGGAACGGTTATTACCCTTCCCTGCAACGGTTAGACAGTCTGAAAGAGGTTACCCCGTCACGTATGCCCATCAACTTGCTTAATCCTCCACGAAAAAGTTGGGGATGGCAAATAGATTCCATCAATATCACCCCTTCTGCTGCCGCCACGAAAGCCCCTTCGGCCCGTCGTTATGGCCGTTTTTCGCATCTGTTCCGCGTACACTCCTGGATTCCCATCTCTTTGGATGTACAGGATTTGGTAGAAGAATATCAGCTCGATTTAGGGGTAGGAGTAACCGCCATTTCCCAAAACACCTTAGGGACCATGGTTTCTTTATTACAATACGGTTGGTTACCGAACAAACGAAGCAACTACGTCATGGCCCACGCTGAATACAGTGGACTGCCGGTACACATCTCCTTCGATTTGGAATATGGCGGCAATGATCAAACCGTCTATCGTCCTGCTTCGCAAGACAACATTCCGATAGACAGAACATTAAAAAAACAACTGCAAGCAACGGCAGGTCTTTCCCTTCCCATGAATTTCTCGGATGGAGCCCAAATCCGGCACCTCATCCCATTCACCATGTTCAG
>CASFOM010000285.1 GCA_949296295.1 uncultured Alistipes sp.
CCTTACGCAGAAAATTTTTCCATTGGTTGGACGTCAATGAGTTTAATGCCCCCACTTTCTTCGCTACCTTAGCTACGGAAGCAGCCTATACCCACGGCCGGGCATGGATGAAACAGATGCTGGCATATATTGAAGGCAATATTGATTTCACTGCCAACTATTTACAGCAACATATTCCCCAAATCAAAGCCATAAAACCGGAAGCCTCTTTTCTTATCTGGCTCGACTGTTCAGAATTACAGCTCTCCCACGAATCCCTCAACGATTTATTTATCAACAAAGCCCACTTGGCTCTCAATGACGGAGAGATGTTTGGTCCGGGCGGGGAAGGGCACATGCGTTTAAATGCCGGATGTCCTCGAAGCCAGCTGTTAAAGGCATTAGAACAATTGAAACAAGCTGTTCAAAATCTGTAATATTTCAAAATCCAATAAAGAAGGGACACCCCTTTTTATTGGATTTTTTTGTACTTTAGTCCATCGGATAGATTCATTCCGTTTCCCAAAGATGACGGATACCGATTTTTTTATAATTTTTTATCCCGCCATCTGCCGGATCATCCAAACATAAATAAAAATGATTTAAATATTTAGACTTATGGCAGCTACTACAACCACACGAGGAGTTCTTGTTTTGTTGGCCCATCCCGATTTTAAAAATTCCAAAGCCAATAAAGCGCTGATTGACGCAATACAAGAGTTACCGGACATCATCATCGAAGATTTGTATTCCCCTTCCTCCGACACTTCTTTCAATATTAGTCATTACCGCAACCTTTTACCCGACATCACCACCATTGTTTTTCAATTTCCCCTTTATTGGGCCTCAGCCCCTTCGGAGATGAAACGATGGATTGATGAAATATTCACCCCTTTGGCACATGAAGGACGAGTAACAGGCAAGAAACTATTGATTGCTACTACGGCAGCCTCGGAATATGATGCCTATCGCTCCGGAGGCAGAAACCGGTTTACCATAGACGAATTGTTACGACCTTTTGAAATGGCCGCCCATCATTCAGGGATGGTTTGGCACACCCCATTTGTCATCTACGGGCTACGGGAAGATCCGGAAACAGCAAAAGAATATGCCCCCAATTACCGGCAACTGCTTCTTTCCCTGTCTCAAAAATAGAGGTATGGAAAAACGTATTGAACAACACCCTTGGGCCCCCTTTGCGCCAAGCTCAGCCCGATTGCTGATGTTGGGAAGTTTTCCTCCTCCCCAGGAACGTTGGTCCATGAATTTCTACTATCCGAACCGACAGAATGATATGTGGAGGATTTTAGGTCTTGTCTTTTTTCAAGAAAAGAACCATTTTATTTCGGAGGATGGAAAATCTTTCTGCGAGTCACGTATTCGAAAATTCTGTTCAGAACGAGGAATCGCATTAAGCGATACCGCATCGGCAGTTATTCGCCATCGAGACAATGCGTCCGATAAATTTTTAGAGGTAGTAACACCCCTCGACTTATCCGGTTTACTACAACAACTACCTGAATGCAAGGCCATTGCGGTTACCGGGCAAAAAGCAGCCGATACATTGCTGACACTCATCAACGCTTCTCTTCCCGCTACGGGCAGTTGGACCCCTTTTTCATTTTGTGACCGAACCATGAGATTCTACCGAATGCCCTCCTCGTCACGCGCCTATCCGAAGCCGATTGAGGAGAAAGCAGCTATTTATCGTACCATGTTTGAAGAGTTGGGATTCCTTTAGCATCTCCATTTCAATAGACTGTCAAGGAGATCATCCCACTTTACCTGCTCAAAAATCTTTCTTAATTATTATACCCAACGGATACTTTCTTGGAAAATCAAGAAAGTATCTTTCAACAGTCTCCATTTAATCCCCAATATTTTTTTGTTCTTTTATTGGTCCATTTTTTGTGGGGAAGAAAGGCCGATCAATTACTTTCATCAATCATGTATTTCCCATTCCATTCATATTTTCTTTCCTTCTTCCCTCTTTTATTCAAAACACACTGTATTTCAAATCCTCCTATAAATTCTGCTTTTCACCTCTTTCAACTTCATTTCAAATACTTTTTACATAAAAAGGACTTCTATTTGTTTTTTTCAATTCTTATCTTTATTTTTATAAAAAATATTTTACTGAAAACTGTTTTTAGAAACTGATTAAACTTTTATCGTTTCAATATCCGGGGGAGAAATTCTGAGAAGATTCAAAGAGTTAAAAAAAATATCAGGATATCTGACCGAGAAAAGTCGAGAAAATATCGGATAAAGTCCCGGACACAAACGAAAGTTCGTAAAATAAGGGAGAAGACAATGGAATAAAAAAATTTAAATGAATTTTTATTTACATCAATATTTTAAAACCGGGAACCGACTATGTCCATTACTGAAATTACTATTCTGGCAATTGCATGCGCTTTGGTATCCGTCATTTTTTACTTTATCTATCCGAAAGAGACAAAGAAACGGCGAACGAATTTCCCTTCCCAATCTTTGAAACCGACAGGAGGAAAGGATACACCAATCCCGAAAGAAGGGTCAGACAGTTGTGACGAATTTATTTTCCGAGTAACGGATACCTGTCATTTGACTCACTCTTCACGTGAGAAACTTCAGGAGCTACATGAAGGGAAAGATGAACATGCCGGTTTTATCTTGGTTCATGAACCGGAAGATGGAGAAGAAGCAGATACGGTACGGGTGATCCATCGAGACGGCATTCTGATAGGGAATATGGAATCTCCTCTGCGGCATAAAATTGCGGAATTGCTTGATTGTAATGAAGTTTTCACCTGTCAGATATACCACCATACCCCCAATGAATTATGGTTAAAAGGAACTCGCATCAGTTTGATTCCCCATGCCAACAAGCGTCAGTTCATGGAACAGGCCTTAGGAATCTATGAACACTCCCTGAATATTGAGTATATAGACAAAGAGGTTCAAGAGCAGCGTAAAGAAGAGGAGACAACTCCTTAAGGCGGTTTATTTGATATTAATTACCATAAACGGCACGTCCCCAGTCCAAAGAGAAATAAAATGGATTATGCGGGGCATTCTCCTTCAAAGGGATATAAGCGGTCAAGCCGCAACAATATTGCAAAGAGACATCGAAGAAGTAGGGAGTATGGGCGGAATAAGGGATGGCCAAATCGAGTTGTTGAGAGAATTGTTCATACTGTTCTTCATCCGCCAAAGCAACCATATAACGGTCCAAATCATAGGCGAAATGGATGTTGGAACGATCCACACAGGGAATTTGCGCCAAATCAGGTTCACTCCATAGATTCGGATTTTCCGTCAAGGCTTTCTGAACAATCTCTTTGGATATAGTTGCAAGATTTTCCAAATGTTTCGTAGCGACCAGTCCTATGGAAGCTGCTCTGCTTCGTCCCGGCATCGTATTGTAATACTCATAATACGCACGACATACCGCTTCAAGGTCAGGGATTTCATCCGACAATATTTCGGTTATGTTGCTATAAGGGAATCCTCCCGCCAACACTTCGGTAGGAGAAGCCACGATATAATCGGCCTTATTCCTCAAAGCATAGGCCACTTCCACAGACCCCATATAACAGGCGTCAAACAGGATATAATCAAACAATCCGTCAGGCAAGACATTTTTCAGATCTTCCAACTCCATATATGCAGTAGGAGACTCTCCCGTATCCTGTCCAAACGTTTTTGTCTCAGGCCACTCCTCCTGTTCCTGTATGTTTTTTTTCAACAATGTAGAATTTGCTGGGAGCCAAGAAGTTGCATGAGACCACAACACGAGACCATAATGTTGTGCAGGACATC
>CASFOM010000286.1 GCA_949296295.1 uncultured Alistipes sp.
CTTTACTTTTCTATGCGTATGAAACCGGTTGTAAGGACGGAACCAGAAGTCCCGGTAGATACGCTTCAGCAGGAGATTCCTTCCCGTCCACCGATACGTGATACGTCTTCGCAACTTCCTGATACCTTACCTCTTCCACCATCGCCGGTAGAGGAACCGGATACGGTTCGAACGGAACCTGTCCTTCCGGAATCTCCTGCGAGCGATACGGTTCGTCCTGTGGTTCCCAATGCCTATATCTTGACGATTCCTGCTATTCCGGACCATGCTTTTGTCTTGACGAATACGGATGGTCGGTATGTCTCTTATTATGTTCCTGAGAAGCGTCAACCGGCGTGGGTAGCGTATGTGCTTACGCGGGATGAGGTGAAGAAAAAGGTGGTAGGCCGTTCGGACAAGTTTACCAGAGACCGGGAAGTCTTGCAGCGAGGATGGATTTGTGCGGACGATTCAGACTATAAACGTTCGGGATATGATCGCGGCCATCTGGTTCCTTCGGCGGACCGGGATGATTCGGCCCGTGAGAACCGTGCTACTTTCCTTTATTCCAATATTTCGCCGCAACGTCCCCGGGTAAATCGGTATGTTTGGCAAGATTTGGAATCACAGGTACGTCGATGGGCCATTATGTATGATAGTTTATGTGTGGTTACGGGAGGCGTTTTGAAAGAAGATGGAAAACCGATGAAGACCATTGGTCCGAATCAGATTGCTGTCCCGAATTATTTTTATAAGGTGTTGTTGGCTAAGTACCGAGATTCCTATTATGCGATTGGTTTTATTATCCCCAATACGGATGATGCCAATAGTGATTTCAAACGTTATACGGTATCGGTTGATAAGGTAGAGGAGGTTACGGGAATTGATTTCTTTCCTGCATTACCTGATTCAATAGAGAAAGAAGTGGAAGGAGCCGTAAAGAAACAGTTTTGGTATTAAGGATATTATTTTTTAATCGTTTTTTAAATGATGAGCCAAATGGCCATGATTCCGGCACCTAATACGAAACCGGCACCGATTTGTTTCAGGTTGTGTTTTCCCAACCATAATCGGGCGGAAGCCAATATTCCGGAGAGTAGAAGGAAAAGTACCGTCCAGGAAGCGAGGTTTCCGGTCCCTTGAAGGGACACCATATAAAGCATGGTGACCGTTGCGGCTATTCCGGTGACGTGTAGGCTGATTTTCCAGTAATAAGTGATGATTGTTGCGGCGATTACAATGAATGAGATTCCGATAAAAAAGGCATATAATAAGGTGCTGCCCATTATTTTCTGCAACAGAAGGGTGCAGGCAATGTAGCAGACGGCGGTCATGAGCAAAGGGATGATTCTGTCCGCCTGTGTCTTTAATCCATAGCTTCGTATGATTCCTAAAGCCTTGAGCAATAGAAGAAAAGCCATAGGAGCCAATAGGGTAGAGAGTATGACTATGCCGACAATATACCATTTCAAATAATTCGGCATAAAACGGAACAGAGTGTTCCCCCATAAAAATATCAAAGTGGTGTATAGAGGCATTAATGCAGGGTGCAGGAGGTAGCTGATTGTTTGAGCTATCTTTTCCCGGGAATCGGCTATACGAAAAGCCGCAATAGTATCTATATTCATAAGAGGTCTTGAAATAATCTTTAAGCGAATTTACCATTATCCGCATACTTGTCCTATTCCCTCTTTTATCAGAATTTTTTTGTTCTCGTTCTTTTTGGATGTTTTGTTTTTTTATCCACTTTCCTCCCCAACGCAAAAATTCCTTTCCATGGATAAAAAGGGAACATTCTGTTACAAAAGTAAGAAAACCATTTTGATTTTTGTCCATACTTCGGAATGATGGACCTGATATTTTCCATAAGAACAGATAGAAAAATCCTCCCGTTCCCTTTTTGAAAACCTATTTGTTTCGTTCTATGTTTTTAAAACAGAGCATGATGCGATATACGAAAGAGAGGTATGCCATGATAAATCCTTCTTTTCCGTCCCGAAATCCTCCTTTTAGGAAAAAGGATTTGAAAAACCGGAGATGTGCCGTTAGAAACATATACGGAATGGATGCATATTTCTTTTTTGTACGTCGCAGCAATTCTTTATCCGTATAGTTGTTCAATTTGGCAAAATAGTCATGTAAAGAAGCCTTGTCGTTATGGATAAAGGCCAGATCTTTCCGTTTGGGATTGATGCTCTCCACCGGTCCGTTTATTCTGGGGGTGGCATGTATGGTCTCAGGCCAGTCCACATAATCTCGAGCGACAAACCGAAGAATCATATCGGGGTAAGAGGCTCTCATGGGGCGGTTCATAAAATGATTGATTCTCGGAATTCTTAACCCTTTGGCATCCGGTTTCTTTTGGATGTATTCATAAAGATATTCCTGTAACTTTTGAGGTACTATTTCATCGGAGTCCACAACCAATACCCAGGGGCAATCGGCTTGTGCTATGGCATAATTTCGAGCCGGTTCGACAAAATCACATCGTTTGAAAAAAACGATTTTACAATGATATTGTTCAGCAATGGCCCTGGTAGCATCTTCACTGTACATATCACATAAAACAATCTGGTCAAAACCGGTCAAAGAGCGCAAAGTGTCTTCCAACGTTTTTTCCGAGTTAAACGTATTGACGACAGCAGCTATCTTCATGGACTCCATATTTTTAATATTTGTTCAGTAATTTATCCTCTAAAAGAGAAGCTTTCCCTTGCCATACGAATTTCCCTTTTGCGTCGATAATGATGGCAGCAGGTAAATATTGTATGCCGAAATCGGAAAAGGTTTTCCCCTGATTGTCGTAAGCTACCCGATAGGAAGGTTTTTTTTCGGCGAAGAATTGTTTGATTTTTTCTTTATCTCCCTTTGCAATGACGATGAAATTTATCCTGTCCTTGTATTGGGCGGCAAAATGTTCTAATTGATCAAAATATTCTTTGTCAGCCTGGTGTTCCGGGACAAAAAATTCCACGTAAGTAGCTTGTCCTGTCTTCAAGGTTTCCCCGAACAGATATTCAGTAATCTGGAGTTGAGGGGCCTTTTCATTGAAAATGAGTCGTTGAGCCTGAGCCGGTAATAGCCATATAGTCCAACAGACGATGCAAGTAAAAATGGATTTCATGCTTGTCCTCCTTTCCGGGAAGAATTTGAATTTCCCTTCTACTTTATATACGCACAGGACGCTATACTTGTTGCATATCAATTAGTTTTTTGTAAGCTCCCCCCAAGGCAATCAGTTCATCATGAGTTCCCTGTTCAACAATTTTTCCGGCTTCAATCACTATGATTTTATCCGCATGTTGTATGGTGCTTAACCGATGTGCGATGACTAAAGACGTCCGATCTTTTAATAACTGAGTCAGCGCTTCCTGTACCAGTTTTTCCGATTCGGTATCGAGAGCAGAAGTGGCTTCATCCAGAATCAGGAGTTGCGGATTTCTCAAAACGGCCCGGGCAATGCTTAACCGTTGCCGTTGTCCACCGGAAAGTTTGGCTCCTCTGTCACCGATATTGGTTTGGTATCCTTCTTCACTTTCCATGATGAAATGATGGGCATTGGCTATCTTGGCGGCTTCGACAATCATTTCATGGTTCGCCTCGGGATTTCCCAAAGAGATGTTGTTTTCAATGGTATCATTGAAAAGTACCACATCTTGGGATACGATTCCCAACAGATTCCTGAGTTCTTCTATTTTGTAGTCTTTGATGTTTATTCCGTCTATCTCAATGGCTCCGCTGTCCACATCATAGAAACGAGGAATCAAATCGGCGATGGTTGATTTTCCCCCACCGGAAGCTCCGACCAAAGCGACTGTTTCCCCTTTAGGAATGGAGAAGCTGATGTCGTGGAGTACTTCTTTGTTGTCGTAAGAGAATTTTACGTTTTTGAAAGTCACTCCTTCTTTTATTTCTTCAATGTTTTTTGCATCGGGTTTATCTACGATGTCCGGTTTTGTATCGATAAGGGCGAGTACCCGGTCCCCAGCAGCCAACCCTTGATGTATGGTGCTGAAAGAGTCCGCAATAGATCTGGCAGGTCGTGTAACCTGAGAGAAAACGGCTAAATAAGCGATAAATGCTTCCGCGGATATCTCACCGGCAGTAACCATACCTCCTCCATAAACTAAAATTACGGCAACGGCGGTAACCCCTAAAAATTCGGACATAGGGGAAGCCATTTGCTGTCTGGTTGCCATTGATCTCAATATATTGGAGTATCTGTTGTCTCTGTTGATGAATTTTTTTATGATGTAATCAACGGCATTGTAAGACTTAATCAGTTTTATTCCGGAAAGAGCTTCTTCCGCAATACTGACCATATCCCCTAAAGATTCTTGTGCCTCTTTGGCATTTCTTCTCAGATTTTTGACAATGTATCCGATAACTAAAGCCGTAAGCGGGAGGATGGCCAAAACAAATAAGGTCAGTTTCCCGGAAGTAGAAAGGAGCATGACAAAATATCCGATAATCAGGGCTGGTTCCTTGAAAGCGACCTGCAAGGTGTTTGTGACGCAGAACTGAACGATATTGATATCGGAAGTGAGTTTGGAAAGAATATCTCCTTTTCGTTCGTTGCTGAAAAAGCGTACGTTTAATCTCATTACATTTCTGAATAAGGCGTCCCTGAGATTTTGGAGGGTATGTATCCGGAAATTTTCCATGATTTTCTGAGCAGCGAAACGAAAGGCATTGCTTAACAATACGGATGTAATGACGATGGCGCTGATGAAAACCAATACGTCATGAATGGAATATACAGCTCCGAATTGTTTGTATATCAGGAATTTAACGGCATTTTGTAGATAGTCGGTAGAAAGGCTGAATTCAG
Source organism: uncultured Alistipes sp. (assembly GCA_949296295.1). GTDB lineage: Bacteria > Bacteroidota > Bacteroidia > Bacteroidales > Rikenellaceae > CASDZK01. Next base: position 4,811 of record CASFOM010000286.1, read on the forward strand.
GAAGTGTTGTCACAATGGTTTGCATGCTGGCACCGTCAAAAAGGGTAGTCAGAATAGGAATCAGGAGCGCGAAGTTCATGGTATTGAAAAGAGCATGCAGCACGACGCAAAAGAAGTAAGGTATGGCGTATTTTTCTACGGGTCTGGCAAATTGTAAAATCCTCAAAAAAGTTTTCATGCGTGTTAATTCGTTTTCTATCGTAAAGACTAATGAAACTACAAAGATACGTTTTTTTCAGAAGCGGATTATGCCTTTTCGGTAAAAACGCACTATTACCAGTTGATGGGTTCTTTTCCTTGAGCGACGAGATATTCGTTTGCTTTGGAGAAATGACGACATCCGAAGAATCCTCGGTATGCGGAAAGCGGGGATGGGTGTACTGTTTTTAATATGCAGTTTCGAGAAGGATCTATTACGCTTCCTTTCCGTTGAGCGTAAGCGCCCCAGAGCAGATATACAATTCCTTGAGTGCGGGTGTTTAGTGCTTGTACAACGGCATCCGTAAATGTTTCCCAGCCGATACCTTGATGGGAAGCGGCCTGTCCGGCCCGTACGGTCAGTACGGAGTTTAAGAGTAACACCCCTTGTTCCGCCCATCTGTCGAGATTACCACTGTTCGGGATTGGTTTTCCCAAGTCGTCAGCGATTTCCTTGAAGATATTTTGCAGGGAAGGAGGAAACGGAATTCCGTCACCGACAGAGAAACAAAGTCCGTTAGCCTGTCCGGGACCGTGATAGGGATCCTGTCCGATGATTACGACTTTTAATTGATTTACGCGACACATATCAAAGGCTCTGAATATATTGCGTCCCTGAGGGTATATGGTTTTTGTCGCATACTCTTTTCGAACAAACTGAGTCAAACGGATGAAGTACTCCTTTTCGAACTCAGGTTCCAGTAATGTTTTCCAGTCTTCAGCGATTCTGACATTCATAAGAACAGGTTTGAGTTTTTTGTTGTTTTGTCTGATGCAGTCATGTCGTTCAATACTTGTCGTTTTCCCTGCTTTTCCCCCTGTCCGCTATGTGGTTTGTCCGATATAGCGGAATTTTACGGATTTCCCCAAGAAGTCTCAGAATGAAAAGAGAAGAAGTTGTTTCCATAGATTCGTTCATTTTCCGGGAGAGTTTCCCGGGATATTCTGTCTTTCCTCGTGCAGTGAGTTTTCAACTTTTTTAAGGAATCTCTGCCCCGGATATTGAAACGATAAAATTGAAACAGCTTCCCCTCTTTTTATATATGTCCTTTTTTATTTCTGATAGATGTATATTCTCAGAATAAAGTTCCAGACAGGGAGCTCAGGTTTCTGTAAAAGGGAATTCTTCCGATTTTATATGGCTTTGATAAAAAAGTAATTCTTTTTCCCTTTTTGAACCAACATATATTTTCCGGCAATTAAAGCGTCTTCGGTAACGACGGTTTCCGCATCGGTTATTTTTTCTTTGTTCAGAGCAATTCCTCCTCCTTGTACCAAACGTCTTAATTCTCCTTTGGAAGCAAATACTTTGGCGCGAACAGCAAACAGTTCAGAGAAAGGCACTCCCTCTTTCAGTTCGTCTTTCGCTACTTCAAATTGAGGTACTCCTTCAAATACCTGAAGCAGTGTGTCTTCATCCATGTTTTTCAAGGCCTCAGCTGTTCCTGCTCCAAAAAGAATGGCGGAAGCATCTACCGCTTTTTCATATTCTTCGCGAGAATGTACCATGCAGGTCACCTCTTCTGCCAATTTCTTTTGCAATATACGGAGGTGAGGGGCTGCGTCATGTTCTGCTGTGAGGGATTCTATGGTAGCTCTGTCCAACATGGTAAATATGCGGATGTATCTGTGTGCATCTTCGTCGCTTACGTTCAACCAGAATTGATAGAATTTGTAAGGAGAAGTATATCTGGCATCCAACCAAACATTTCCCGATTCCGTTTTTCCGAATTTTGTGCCGTCTGCTTTTTTAATCAAAGGGCAGGTTACCGCAAAAGCTTCTTTTCCTGTTTTCCGTCGGATTAATTCTGTTCCGGTGGTAATATTTCCCCATTGGTCGGATCCTCCCATCTGCATCTTGCAGTTTTTGGTTTCAAACAGCGTAAGGAAGTCAAATCCTTGCACCAATTGGTAAGTAAATTCGGTAAAAGACATCCCGTCACCTTCTCCCGAGAAACGTTTTTTTACCGAATCTTTCGCCATCATGTAATTTACAGTGATTAGTTTCCCAATATCCCGGATGAACCCCAAGAAGCTTTGTTCTTTCATCCAGTCATAATTGTTCACCATTTCAGCACTGTTTTCAGCCCCGCTGTTGAAATCGATTAACCGGCTTAACTGTTTCTTCAACGCCTCCTGATTGTGTCGGAGTGTTTTTTCATCGAGCAGGTTCCGTTCCAGGGATTTCCCGGAAGGGTCCCCAATCATACCCGTCGCGCCTCCGACCAAAACGATGGGTTTGTGTCCGCAAGCTTGAAAATGTTTTAGAATCATGACGCTGACTAAATGTCCGATATGCAAGGAGTCAGCAGTAGGATCAATACCTACGTATGCCGTAGTCATTTCTTTTTCCAATTGTTCTTCCGTACCTGGCATGATGTCATGCAACATTCCCCGCCATTTCAGTTCTTCAATAAAATTTGCCATTATCTTTTGTTTTTA
>CASFOM010000287.1 GCA_949296295.1 uncultured Alistipes sp.
GAAGGACAATGCATTACCTTTTATAGTGAGAAGGATATTCAAAAACTTGAAAAGTTCATGCAGGGCAAGCCTGTAGCGGAACAGGAAATAGGCAAGTTATTGTTGCAGGAGACTGTATCTTATGCAGAATCGGCTGTTTGTAGAAGGAAAACGTTGTTGCACTATTTTGGCGAGGATTATGAACCGGACAATTGTGGAAATTGTGATAACTGTCTGCATCCTAAGCCTCGATTTGAAGGACGGGAAGACATCGTTTACGTATTGAAGTTGGTGGAATCTATTGGGGGGAAATTTAAGACGGATTATTTAGTCAATATATTGATCGGGAAAAAAACGGTTATGATTCGTTCCTATAATCACCATAAAATAGAACAATTTGGTTATGGGGCGGAACAGGGTGAGTTGTATTGGCATGCTATTGTACACAATGCTTTAATACATAACTTTTTGAATAAGGATATTGAAAATTACGGACAATTGTCATTAACGGAAAAAGGGAAGGCTTATCTTGAGTCTCCTTATTCCATATTGGTCAGTAAAGATATTGAGTATGCGGAGGATGATGGAGATGATGTTGTTTCTGCTGCTCCTGTTCGTAGTGGTGCTGCGGATGAGGAATTATTCAGTATGTTGAAGGATTTACGGAAAAAAGTAGCGAAAAAAGCCGGTCTTCCTCCCTTTGTTATTTTTCAGGATCCCTCCCTTGAAGATATGGCCACCCAATATCCCATTACAATGGAAGAATTAAAGAATATTTCAGGAGTAGGGTCAGGAAAAGCCACTAAGTTCGGAAAAGAGTTTATCGATTTGATTCAGCGTTATGTAGAAGAGAAAGAGATAGACCGGCCCCAGGACATGGTGGTAAAGAGTGTGGTTAATAAAAGTGGGAATAAAGTGTTTATTATTCAGAGTATTGACCGGAAAATGGAATTTGAAGATATAGCGGATGCCAAAGGAATGACGATGGATGAATTATTGACAGAGGTGGAAGCTATTGTGAATTCAGGGACCAAATTGAATATAGGTTATTATGTAAATATGATTGTTGATGAAGATCATCAGGAAGATATTTATGAATATTTCAAGGAGGAAGCCCAAAGTGATTCATTGGAAGAGGCTTTGAATGAATTAGGTCCAGATTATACGGAAGATGAGGTACGTTTGATGCGGATTAAGTTTATCAGTGAGATGGGAAATTAACTTGTTTTGCGTAAACGAAGGATTTGTCAATGGAAGTAAGACCAAAGAAACAGTTAGGCCAACATTTCCTAACAGATATGAATATTGCATCCCGTATTGCCGGTAGTTTAGAGGCAAAACAGACACCAACGACGTTGGAAGTAGGACCGGGAACGGGTGTTCTTACCCAATTTTTACTTCAGCGGGATGATTTGAACCTTTATGCAGCGGAAGTAGATAGAGAAAGTGTGGATTATTTGCGGATTCATTATCCGGAGCTGGGAGAACGTTTATTATTCGAAGATTTTTTACGTATTGATTTGGCTAAAAAGTTTCCTCAAGGCGTTAATATCATAGGAAATTTCCCATATAATATTTCATCTCAGATTTATTTTAAAATAATAGAAAATCGAGATTTAATATCAGAGAGTGTAGGAATGGTTCAAAAGGAGGTTGCGGTTCGTATTGCTGAACCTCCGGGAAAGAAAGAGTATGGGATTTTAAGTGTTTTTCTGCAAGCGTTTTATGATATTGAATATTTGTTCACTGTACATGAACATGTATTTAATCCTCCTCCTAAAGTAAAGAGTGCAGTTATTCGGTTGATTCGAAATAAACGAGAAAAATTGGATTGTAATGAACAACTGTTTTTTAAGGTTGTGAAAGGAACATTCAATCAACGCCGGAAAACGATTCGCAACTCGTTGAGGGCAGCATTCCCTTTGTTAAATTCGGAAGCAACACATCCTTTTTTTGAATTGCGTCCAGAAAAATTGAGTGTGGATGATTTTGTTGCACTTACTCGTTTTGTAGAAGAAAATATTAAACAAGATAAATTATGATGCGGTATGTGTGGATTTTAGGATTGTTGTTTTTTTATGGGATTGGGATTTGCCAGGCTCCAGAAAAGAAAATTCGTTTTGAAAACAATCTTATAGATTTGGGAAGTTTGAAGTTAAAAGAAAAACGGAAGGCAGTTTTTCGTTTTGTTAATGAAACAAAAATTCCTTTGATAATAACAGAAGGAGAAACTTCTTGTGGATGTACCCGGGTGGCTTATAATAAAAAACCAATAAAACCACAGATGAAAGACAGTATAGTGGTAACTTATGAAGCAAAAGAGACGGGAGCTTTTTATAAGAAAGTAACCATTAAAAGCAATGCTCCACAAGGAGATATTGTGTTGTCAGTCAAGGGAATTGTGAAATAATGTAAGTATATGAGAATAGGTTTCGACGCAAAACGTATTTTTAGAAATACAAGTGGATTGGGAAATTACAGTCGCAGTACCGTAGAGTTGCTGGCTAAATATTTTCCTGATAATCATTATTTCCTTTATTCTGGATTTGATCAGAACCGGACAGGATTCCAGATTCCAGAAAAGGTAGAGTTGGTAACACCTTCGTCCTGGCTTGGAGATATTTGCCCTTCTTTGTGGCGAAGTGTCTGTATGGCTTCAGATATTCGTAAGCATCGGTTGGATATTTATCATGGCCTTAGTAATGAATTGCCATTTGATATTCGGGAAGGGGGAGCCAAAAGCGTTGTTACCGTACATGATTTGATTTTTATTCGTTATCCGAATTTATATAAAAAAATAGATTGTTATTTATACGAGAAAAAATATAAACGGAGTTGTCTTTACGCAGATCATATTATTGCTATTAGTCAGCAAACAAAAAATGATATTGTGGAATTTTGGAATATTCCGGAAGAGTGTATATCGGTAGTTTATCAAGGATGCAATCCTCAATTTTATCAAGTAGTTGATGAGGAGACTAAAAATCGAATACGTGAGAAGTATGCCTTACCTGATCAATATATTTTGAGTGTAGGAACGTTGGAGGAACGTAAGAATTTGATGCTTACTTTAGAAGCTATGGTAGCGGGTCGCATAGATGTTCCTTTGGTGGCTTGCGGTCGTTATACGGAATATGTAAAATCTTTGCAGTCATATGCTTATGCTCATGGATTGGAGCAAAAGGTTAAATTTTTGTATGATGTTGAATTTATAGATTTGCCGGCTATTTACCAAATGGCTTCTGTTGCTGTTTATGTTTCTTTGTTTGAGGGGTTTGGTATTCCGATATTGGAAGCCTTGAATAGCGGAGTTCCTACTATTACATCTAAAGGAGGCGTTTTTGGAGAAACAGGAGGAGATGCTTGTTTGTATGTCGGTCCCTATGATTGCGAAGATATGGCAGAAGCGTTGAGAACAGCGTTGAATGACACACAACGAAGGAAAGAAATGATTGAACGGGGATATAAACATGCTTTAAATTTTAGAGACGATGTTGTAGCTCGTAATTTATATGCAGTTTATAAAAATCTGTTGTAGTGAGTAAAAAGTGATTACTTGTAAAATAGTTTTGTTATAACGGGATTATTTTTGTGAAAGTATCTTATTTTCAAATATAAATAGTAATTTTGTATGGTCGTCTTTGGACGGTTACATGCATTGTTTAAAAATTAATTTTATTAAAAAATACAAATTATGAATATCTCACACATTGAACACATTGGCATAGCCGTAAAAAGCTTGGAAAGTGCCATCCCTTATTATGAAAAGGTATTGGGATTAAAATGTTATAGTATAGAAGAAGTAGCCGATCAAAAAGTGAAAACGGCTTTTTTTATGGTTGGACAAACCAAGATAGAGTTATTGGAGACAACCGATCCAAATGGTTCTATTGGTAAATTCATTGAGAAAAAAGGAGAGGGAATCCATCATATTGCATTTGCTGTTGATAATATAGAAAATTCCTTGCAGGAATGTGAATCATCAGGGGTTCAGTTGATAGATAAAACGCCTCGTGCGGGAGCAGAAGGATTAACCATAGGTTTTTTGCATCCTAAAAGTACAATGGGGGTATTAACCGAACTTTGTGAAGATAAAAACAAGAAATAAATTCTTCGAAAAATATATTGTTATGAGTGTTAATTCAGATAAAGTGAAAGAACTTTGCCAACTAAGGGAAAAGGCAAAGATGGGGGGAGGCGAAAAACGTATCGATTCCCAGCATAAAAAAGGAAAATATACGGCTCGCGAACGTATTGCCATGTTGTTGGATGAAGGCAGTTTCGAAGAGTTTGATATGTTTGTTAAACATCGTTGTACTAATTTTGGGATAGAAAAAGAATCCTATTATGGTGATGGTGTAGTTACCGGCTATGGAACGATAGATGGCCGTCTTGTTTATATTTTTGCTCAAGATTTTACAGTATTTGGAGGCTCTTTGTCGGAAACCTTTGCAGCCAAGATTTGCAAGGTGATGGATATGGCAATGAAGATGGGAGCTCCTGTTATAGGTATCAATGATTCCGGAGGAGCTCGTATTCAGGAAGGTGTGAATAGTTTGTCCGGATATACTGAGATTTTTCAGAGAAATATTCTGGCTTCCGGAGTTATTCCTCAAATATCTGCAATTTTTGGTCCGTGTGCAGGAGGAGCAGTTTACTCTCCGGCATTGACTGATTTTATCATTATGAGTAAAGGGATCAGTTATATGTTTGTAACAGGTCCTAAAGTGGTAAAAACAGTAACGGGAGAAACGGTTACTCAGGAACAGTTGGGTGGGGCATCTATTCATGCGTCTAAATCAGGAGTGGCTCATTTCGTTGTAGATGACGAGGAAGAAGGTATGGGGCTTATTCGGAAATTGTTAAGCTATATTCCTCAGAATAATTTGGAAGATACTCCTTTGGTGGCCAGCACTGATCCTGTTGATCGCTTAGAAGATGTTTTGAATGAGATTATTCCGGATAATCCTAATAAGCCGTATGATGTATTGGAGGTAATTCATGCCATCGTTGATAACGGAGAATTCTTGGAATCTCAAAAATTGTTTGCTCCCAATATTGTAACGGGATTTGCTCGATTTAATGGACAGTCTGTGGGTATTATCGCTAATCAACCTAAGTATTTAGCCGGGGTTTTAGATATAAATGCTTCCCGTAAGGCTGCACGTTTTATTCGTTTTTGTGATGCTTTTAATATTCCTATTGTGACATTGGTGGATGTGCCGGGATTTTTACCAGGAACAGGACAAGAGTATGGTGGGATTATTATTCATGGTGCCAAATTGATGTTTGCTTATGGAGAAGCTACTGTTCCTAAGGTAACAGTGATTTTGCGTAAATCATATGGTGGAGCTTATTGTGTGATGAGTTCGAAACATTTACGGGGAGATGTCAATTATGCGTGGCCGACAGCAGAGATTGCAGTAATGGGACCGAGCGGAGCCATAGAAGTATTGTTCGCTAAAGATATTGCAGCTATTGAAGACGAAGCAGAAAAACAAAAGTTTATTGCTGAAAAGGAAAAAGAATATCGTGATGCCTTTGCTAATCCGTATAATGCTGCTAAATATGGTTATATTGATGATGTGATAGAACCGCGAAATTCTCGTTTCCGGATTATTCGAGCATTGCAATCCTTAGCAACTAAAAAATTGACTAATCCAGCTAAGAAACATTCCAATATACCTTTGTAAATCGATTTGTATGAGACGATTAATAATATATAAAGTATTTGTTTGGTTCGTTTGTCTTTTCCCAATGTCTTTATGGGCGCAAGGGATGAAAGATATTCGAATCAACGAGATATTGGTGAAAAATGTTGATAGTTACGAGGATGATTATGGTCATCGTGTAGGTTGGGTGGAACTGTTTAATTCTGGTTATTCGAACGTAAATATTGCGGGAAGTTATCTTAGTGTTAAACTTGGGGACAAATCCATGACCTATAAGATTCCTAAGAATGATCCAAGAACAGTTATACCTCCCCAGGGATATGTAGTCTTTTTTGCAGATGGGATAGGTTCTAAAGGAATTTTTTATACCAATTTTACTCTTGATCGAACGGGCTCTCTCTATCTTATAGATGCTAATGGAAGAACCGTTGTTGATTCTGTTCGTTATAATCTTTCAGAATTGAAAGATGACCGTTCTATTGGATGGAAAGTGGAAGCGGCAGCTACCGATCCTGTTTGGACTGAGTTGGATGCAACAACTCCAGGAGCTGTCAATGATGTCATAGAATTTGAATCGAAAGCGGAGTTGTTCCGTCAACATGATCCTTCGGGGGTTGTTATGACTCTTACAGCAATGTCAGTCGTTTTTTTAGCTTTGATATTGTTGTATTTAGTGTTTAAACAAGTAGGAAAATCACATGTGAAAAAAGCTAAGAATAAGGCCATAGCGAACAGTAAACAAGTTGTCGTATCTGCTACAGGAACAGCGGATACCCCTAATGGAGAGGTTATCGCAGCTATAATGATTGCTTTGAAAAAGTACGAAGAGGATAAGCATGATATTGAATCTGCCGTATTAACCATTAATCGTGTAGCAAGAGCTTATTCTCCGTGGAGTTCCAAAATTTATTCTATGGTTCAAATGCCTGAACGTAGGCCGCGGAAATAACTGAAGATTTTATTAATAGAAAATATAGATTAAGAATTTATGAAAGAATATAAAATTAAGGTAAACGGTACTAATTATGCGGTAACGATTGATGATTTGGATGAAAGTAAAGCTACCGTATCAGTTAATGGTCAGGCTTACCATGTAGAGGTAGAAGGTATGGCAGCCAAACCTCGGACTTCTAAAATAGTCCAAAAGGCTGTTCCTACATCGACGACTATACCTACAACTCCAACTCCTCGACCAGCTTCTTCAGCAACGGGAGAAGGGGCTCCCGTTAAATCTCCTCTGCCGGGAGTTGTATTGGATGTTCTGGTAAAAGAAGGGGATGTAGTTAAGGTAGGACAGAAACTGATGATTCTGGAAGCTATGAAGATGGAAAACAATATTGAAAGTGATCGCGATGGAGTAGTTAAATCTATTGTAGCAAGGAAAGGCGATTCAGTATTGGAAGGGGATGTATTAATAACAATAGCTTAAGCGTATGGAAACGGGATTTTTTTCATTCTTAGGCGGGAATTTAGCAGAATTTATTGGTTTTACAGGATTCGCCAATGTTACGTGGGGACATCTTATTATGATTGTGGTCGGATTATTTTTTATTTTTCTGGCCATTACCAAACATTTTGAACCCATGTTGCTGATTCCTATTGGATTTGGTATCATAGTAGGGAATATCCCATTCTTCCCAGGATTACAGATAGGAATTTATGAGGATGGTTCTGTTTTGAATTATCTTTATTTTGGGGTATTGAAAGGACTTTATCCTCCCTTGATTTTTTTGGGGATTGGAGCTATGACTGATTTTTCTGCTTTGATATCTAACCCTAAATTGATGTTGATTGGGGCAGCTGCCCAGTTTGGCATTTTTGGAGCTTACATGATTGCTTTGGCTTTGGGATTTTCAGCAGCTGAAGCAGGAGCTATTGGTATTATTGGAGGAGCAGATGGCCCAACCGCTATTTTCTTGTCATCGAAATTGGCTCCTGATTTAATGGGTGCTATTGCAGTATCTGCTTATTCTTATATGGCTTTGGTTCCCGTTATTCAGCCTCCTATCATGAAATTATTGACAACTCCCAAAGAACGTCTGATTCGTATGCGTCCTCCTCGTGTTGTTTCTCAAACAGAAAAGATTTTATTCCCTATTATAGGGGTATTGCTTACTTGTTTCTTAGTACCTTCCGGATTGCCTTTGTTGGGAATGTTGTTCTTTGGTAACTTGTTGAAAGAAAGTGGTGTAACTAAACGTTTAGCGAATACGGCGAGTGGTCCATTGATTGATATTGTGACTATTTTAATCGGATTGACCGTAGGAGCTTCTACTCAAGCGACAACGTTCCTTACGGTGAAATCAGTAGGGATATTTATGTTAGGAGCATTTTCCTTCATCATAGCAACGACAGCGGGTGTTTTATTTGTGAAATTCCTGAACTTATTCTTGAAAGAAGGAAATAAAATTAATCCATTAATTGGTAATGCAGGAGTTTCTGCTGTTCCGGATTCTGCTCGAGTATCTCAAGAAATAGGTTTACAATATGATAGAACCAACTATTTGTTAATGCATGCTATGGGGCCTAATGTCGCAGGTGTTATTGGTAGTGCGGTAGCAGCTGGTATTTTGTTAGGTTTCCTTGGATAAGGATATTCCCTTTAAATTTTATAGACAGGGGATATGTCAAATGTACAATAAGACATATCCCCTGTCTATATTATAATGTAAGTTAAATATTGATTACTGGTACAATAATGATTTGTATCAAAAATATTGGAGTCTTATAACTCTGTTTATTCATCTTTCCCGATGATGCCTGATATCAGTAATTCTTTTCGTTGTTTTTCTAATAATTCTTTGTCAGATAGATGAGGAGAATAATCAGAATGACATTCAATACAAGGAGAGTTACAATCTATTATTTTGGTTTGCATACATATTTCATCATTTAATTGCAGAGAAGAAAAGAACCATCTTTTATGTTCTAATGTATGATTGTCAAATCCGCTGAAAAGGAGTTTTAGACCATGTTTACTTGAAGTGATAACGACCGCAAGTTTACCGCTTTTTATTGTTGCTCCTATTTTTTGTCCTTGAAAAATCATTTCAATACCCATCGGAAGATAATTTTCACAGGATAGAGCATTTTTTAAAGCTTTATATTCTTTGATTTTCCATGCGTTAATTTCTTCTTTTGTCCATTTAGGAATAAGAGGAGAGGTGTTTGTAATTTCTTTGATTCGAACAATAATTTTTGTCTCCGGAGAAATATCGGAATAATACCATGTTAAATTTTTACCGGACTTGTTTTCTAATCCTCCTGCCGATAAATAAAACATGTTGTTCCTCCCAGAAAATATAACAGAAGCAGCACCTTCTTCTATTGCAGCATAATAAGTTTTTCCATTTACAGATATTTCAAATCCTTTCATAAATTTATAAATTATTGTAAAACAAAGGTAGAATTTATTAAAAGGACAGACCATTTTGTTTTTAGAAATTTTAATTAAGAATGTACTTTTGTAAAAGAAACTATTGACCTGAATATAGTATGAAAGCAAACAGTCTCTTTTTAAGTTATTTGTTTTTAATATTCTCTTTTCCTTTGAGAGCTCAACAATCGATACCTTTGTCTGCTATTCCTCAAGAGAAGGATGGATTCGTGATGAGTGAAGTAGAGCCAGGTGTTTTTGAAGTAACAACTACTTCGGGAAATGCCTTTGTGAAATTAGTTCCTGTTGAGGATGTTTGGCCTGATACGGCTAATATCATTGAGTTTGAATATTTCTGTGCTTCAGGAATGGAGTTTATGGTAATTGCTCCTAACGGGGTGTTTTCAAAGATAGAAGAAAATATGATTCGGCTCCCTATTGCAGAAGGATGGAGCCGGTTTTCATATGATATTTCCCAACAATTGGAACAGGTGAAAAAAACAGATGGTTTTTTGGAGATAATGATTGTTCCCAATGCGGCAAGACCTACGACTTTACGGATTCAAAAGGTACGGTTACGTAGTGCCACAGAAAAAGAGAAGGAACAGAATCAAATAAAGGAAAAACAGATTGTCCGGGAAGCTCAATTGAATAAAGATATAGGGCAATATCTTTATTCCGATTATTCCGGAACAATTACTGAAGTAAAAGTTACAGAGTATGGAGTGGAGGTTTTGGGACATATTGAAGAAGGATTAGATGAGATTTATTTGTGCGAAGTTCCTTTGTATGGAGAGCTGACAGATAAAATATTCCTTTCGGAAACAAAAGTAAATAGGAAACAGTTTCGACAAAAGTTTAGTCGTTTTATAGAGAATAAGGAGGGAGAATATTATGACCGTCTTTATTCCCGATGGGTTTTGGTTCGTAAAAAACAGGAAGAAGTACAATTTTATTCTTCCGCGCATTATGCTGATCAGGTCTTTTCGGAAAATAGAGGGATAAAAGAAGTTCTGAAAGGGAAAAAAGGAATTGGTGGTTTTTCTAAGAATGGATTTGAGTCAGATATCGATGATTTGCAAATTTCCAGCATTACTGTTAATATCTTACTTTCTTTTATTCGTCTCACTCCTACCGATGGGACCATTCCTTTTCAGTACAACGGACAAACTTATTATGCAGACAAGAATATGGTTGAGGGATGGGATCGAACTTTGAAGTTTGCAGCAGAAAAAGATTTGATTGTTTCAGCCATTTTACTTGTTCCTTCTGCCAAATCATTTCCGGACATACAGGCTGGTCAGTTGTTTGAGCATCCTGATTTTAATACGGCAGGTATTTATACAATGCCTAATATGACTACCTTGACCTCGGTGAATTTATATGCGGCAGCAATAGATTTTTTAGCTTCTCGGTATAGTTGGCCGGATAAACGCTATGGACGGATTCACAAGTGGATTGTTCATAATGAAGTGGATGCTGGTTGGGTATGGACAAATGCAGGGATTAAGACTCCACTTCGTTTTATGGATATTTATTTGAAATCCATGCGGTTGGTTTATTATACGGCGCGAAAATATAATCCACAAGCAGAGGTATTGATTACATTAACTCATTATTGGCAAGCTCGGCATAATGATTATTGTTATCCTGGAGCACAGTTATTAAATCTGTTACTTGATTATACTAAGGTAGAAGGAGATTTTAAATGGGGCGTTGCTTATCATCCATATCCTCAGTCTCTGTTCGAACCTAAATCATGGCTTGATGATCAGGCTGTCTTTAGTTATAATACTCCTTTAATTACGTTTAAAAATTTAGAAGTTCTAGATGCTTGGATTAAACATCCTCGAGCTCTTTATCAAGGGAAAGAAAAACGGACATTATTTCTTTCAGAACAAAATCCCAATTCTAAGGATTATTCTCCGAAATCGCTGGAAGAACAAGCGGCAGGTATGGCTTATGCATTGAAAAAAATGGAATATTGTGATGGGATAGATGCCTATCAAATGCATGGATGGTTTGATCAACGAGTAGAAGGAGGATTACGAATTGGGGTCCGACGATTTGTGGATGATGAAACGGAACCGGCAGGACGTAAGCCAGCCTGGTTCATTTTTCAGGCTTGGGGTACAGAACAAGAGGAAATCATGTTTGAATTTGCCAAACCAATTATTGGAATTAATACTTGGGAGGAAATTTTTTATAAGCATTCTATTTCTATACCGTAAAATGAGATAGGAATTTTGCTCCTGGTATTATAAGAATTTTCTGTAATTAGTATATAACAAGTCGTTTCATTATGGAATATGAAAAGGGAATATGGAATGAATAAATATTAGTAAATAAATACGTTAATTGACCTTGTTTGAGTGTATTAATTGTTTTATTTTTGTGTAAAATCTTAGACTTAATTCCTTTTTTATCTTTTTCAGGTAAATGGGGGTTGTATTGAAATTATCGGAAGAATATAGATTAACGAATAGCTAATTTCGTTGAAGAAAATATGTTTTTGCCTGAAAATTGTATGGAATGTTGAGTATTAGATGATTTGAATGAAATTTTTTCGAAAATCAAAAAATATGAGGAAAATCAGTTTTTTGTCGGTTCTTTTGTGTTGTAGTTGTTTATTTTGTCATGCTCAAAAGATTCCCGAAACAGGGGGATTGACCTTTGAACAGGCTTTGGAAATAACTTATGATAATAATCGACAGATGGATGTTGTCAATTATCAAAGAGAGATGCGAGAGAAGCAGAAAAAAGCAGCAGCTTCTTTGCGGTCTCCGAAATTTGATTTGTCCGCCAATTATATTTATATGTCTAAAGATATTGATTTGGACATGAATGGATATAAGCAGACCGTAGGAGGATTTTTGGAACAAACACAGTTACCTATTCCTCCTGATGTTGCCACTAAACTAATGGGAGCAGATTGGAGGTATTCCATACAAGACCGTAATTTTGCTGTAATTGGAGCTATGGTTACTGTCCCTATTTTTATGGGAGGGAAGATTAATGTAGCCAATCGAGTAGCTAATTTGGAGGTCCAGACAGCAATCAGACAGGAGAGTCAGCAACAGGCTGAATTATTTTCTCAATTGGTGGAACGGTATTTCGGATTATCTTTAGCATTACAGGTAGAACAGGTACGGAAGGATGTACTGGAAGGTATGAAAGTTCATTTATCCGATGCTTTGAAATTAGAACAGAATGGGATTATTCCTATGGTGGAAAGGTTGTATGTTGAAATGAAGGTTTCAGAAGCAGAGAGTGAATTGGAGAAATCCAAGGCAGATGTCCGTACTATTCTTACAGCGTTGAATAATACTTTGGGGCGAGATACAGGATTTATTCATCCTGTATCCAGTATGTTTGTTATATCAGAGCCTGGAGATGTAAATTATTATAAGCAACTGGCTTTAGAAAACAATGCCCAGTTACGTCAAGTGGCATTAAAAGAACAGATGGCTCAAGAGGCAGTTAAAGTAGAACGTGCTGCTTATATGCCGGAAGTGGTTGCTTTAGGCGGAATAGATATTTATAATTATCAATTGACTCATTTTGCTCCTAAATGGATTGTAGGAGCAGGTTTGAAATTCAATATTTTTGATGGATTGAATCGGGAGTTCCGTGTTGCGGCTGCTCGGAAACAGGTGAAACAGGTAGAAGCTGTTTCCGATAAGGCAGCTTCCGATATTACTACATTAGTAGAAAAGATGTATAACAATATGATTTCATATGCTAATCGTATTGATTTTTATGAAGCAACATTACGCTTTAATACAGAGTATCTTAGAATTAAGAATGTGGCGTTTAAGGAGGGAACGGTTCCTTCTTCTGATTTGGTAGATGCTTCATTGGAGTTGGCAAAGACACGTATTGAACGTCTCCAAAATATTTATGAGTTTGATGTGGCATTAGCTAAACTGATGGAGGTTTGTGGTATGGTGCCTGACTTTTCAGGTTTTACTGAAATGCGGGGATATCAACCTGTTTATTATGATGCCGGAGAGACAATAGAGTAGAACGAATAAATTAAACATTGTTTTATGAAAAGGAGAAATGTATTTTTAGCTATTGTGCTGATACTTGCAGCTATATTGATGTTGGCATTTATTATATGGTACTTGTCGCGACCTCAACCTTTGATGTTACAGGGAGAGGCAGTGGCCAAATCGTATAAGATTTCATCTAAATTAACGGGACGTATTGATTCTTTGACTGTTGATGTAGGAGATGTTTTGAAAAAAGGGGATTTTGTGTTTGCCATGTCCACTCCGGAAGTTGATGCAAAGTTGGTACAGGCAGAGGCCTTATTATCGGCTGCCGATGCGAGGGACCGCATGGTAAAGAAAGGTCTTCGGCCACAAGAAATAGAAGCTGCACTTAATATGTGGCAAAAGGCGGAAGCAGGACTGAAATTGGCTGAAGTTACTTATCAAAGAGTAAAGAATTTATATGATCAAGGCGTTGTTCCTTCTCAGAATTTGGATGAGGCTCAGGCTAATTTATCAGCAATGAAAAATACGGCATTAGCAGCTAAGGCTCAGTATATTATGGCGAAAGATGGTGCTCGTAATGAAGATAAGACGGCAGCAGCAGCCTTGGTGGAACAAGCAGTGGGAGGAGTAGAGGAAGTAAAATCGTATTTGAACGATGCAATACAATATGCTCCGGTTAATGGAGAAGTGTCATCTGTGATAGCGGAAGCAGGAGAATTGATCGGAGCAGGATATCCTGTGGTGACCATGATTGATACGGATGATATTTGGATTGATTTTAATATTAAGGAAACACTTTTACCTAAAATTCGAAAGGATATGGTGTTGAGTGTTTATGTCCCGGCTCTTGATAAATCTTTGGATGTAAAAGTAACTTATATTTCTGTTCAGGCTGATTATGCAACATGGAGTGCAACACGTTCTTCCGGAGATTTTGATATTCGGACATTTGAAGTTCGTATGTATCCTTTGGCTCGAGAAGAAGGGTTGCGTCCAGGAATGACTGCTTTGTTGAATTGGAGTGAGTTGCCGGAATAAAATCGATTATGATAAAAAGGGGATTTGTATTTACATTGAAAAGAGAACTTTTCAGAATGATGCGATATAAAACATTTTTGTTTTGTATCGTTATGATTCCCATATTGACGTTTTTGTTTTTGTCAATAGTCTTTTATAATGGGGTTCCTACTCATTTACCCGTAGCTGTATTGGATCAGGATCAAACGCCCCTTTCCCGACAATGTTCCCGAATGATTGATGCTGCTGAGCATACAGCTGTTCGTTATCAAATATCGTCCATAGAGGAAGGTCGTCAGATGATTAAAGACGGAAAGGTTAGTGCAGTGGTTGTTTTTCCTCTTTATTTTGAACGAGATATTTATGCCAATCGTTCTGTTGAAGTTCCTATTTTTGTAAATGGAGCTAATCTGTTGGTCAGCTCTTTATTGCAGAAAGATATAAAAACAGCGGTACTTACCTTTTCTACCGGTGTTGAAATTAATAAATTAACAGCTACCGGAAAATCTGAATCAGAAGCTTATCAGTTATCAATGCCTATTGCTTTGAAGCAGCATATCCTTTTTAATCCTTACATCAGTTATGCCTATTATTTGTTGCCAGGATTTATGCCTATGATGCTTCTTTTTTTTGTAATTCTTGCATCTGTTTTTTCTATTGGTATTGAATTGAAAAGGGGAACTGCCCGTTATTGGTTGTCAGCTTCCGGGAATCATATACTCAAGGCAGTTACAGCAAAACTGTTGCCTTATACCTTTTTGTTTTTGGCTCTTGATTTTTTAATGAATGTAGTAATGTTTCGATTTTTCGGAGTACCGTTACAAGGGAATGTTCCTGTATTGATAATAGCCAATATATTGTTTGTATTGGCATATCAATGGATGGGAGTGCTTTTTATTCTGCTGTTTGATAATCTTCGTTTAGCTTTATCCATAGCTGCCGGATATTCTGTATTGGCATTTACTTTTTCAGGATTAACGTTTCCTTTTATCGCGATGAATCCGGAGGTGGCTTTGTTGGGAAATCTTTTCCCGATGACTTTTTATATGAATACTTTTATGGATCAAGCCATGCGGGGAGCTCCGGTAATACATTCAGTACCCTATCTGTTAATTCTTTGTTTGTTTATTTTTATTCCAATGCTTTTTTTGAAGAGATTGGAAAAATTATGTCGGTATGAAAAATATTGGGGGAAGATATAATGAAGAAGAGGGTTGAAGCTTGCCAGCATTTCTTTGAGGTAGTAAAGAATGAAATCATTTTTATTCTGAAAGATGATGGCGTTATGCTTATTCTTTTTGGTGCTATTTTTATCTATTCTACATTATATTCAATGGCTTATCATAATCAAGTAGTCAGGAACGAACCTATAGCCATTGTGGATTTGGATCAGACATCAACTTCCCGTTCTTTGATTCGAGCAGTGGATGCAACTCCTCAAGTTCGGGTAAAATACGAGGTTTCCAGTTTACATGAAGCAGAACAATTATTTTTTGCTCGAAAAATATATGGATGTTTATTGATTCCTTATAATTACGAAAAAGATATTTTATCGGGACGTCAAGTTTTTGTAAGCATGTATGCCGATGCAGGATATTTTCTCATGTATAAACAAATGTTGGCTGCAACTACCAATGTTATAGGTACTGAGAATATTCGGATAGAAATGGCAAATTTTATTTCTTCAGGTGTTTCAGGAGAGATGGCCAAGGCATTGGCTGAACCTGTTGTTCCTGCTCCTGTTGTATTATATAATACGATAGAGGGATATGCTACTTTTGTTATGCCTGCTATTATGATTTTAATATTACAACAAGCCTTGCTGCTTAGTATAGGAATGATTGGAGGAACTTTTCGGGAACGTAAGTTGTATTGTCGTTTGATGGATGTTCAACAAAAGCCTTATTCTGTTTTTAACGTTGTCATAGGAAAGGCTTTGGCTTATTTTGTTTTTTCTCTATTGATTAGTATTGTAGTATTTGGTATTTATTATAAATTATTCCATTATCCGGATCGGGGGGCTTTTATTGATGTGACATTGTTTTTTATCCCTTATTTGTTATCTGTTATATTCTTGTCGTTAACAATATCTGCCTTTTTCCGTTATCGTGAGACGTCAGTATTGGTGTTGGTGGCCTGGTCTATCCCATTCTTGTTATTTAGTGGAGTGTCCTTCCCAAAAGAAGGAATGCCAGAATGGTTTTATTCATTTGGAAAAATAATTCCGAGTAGTAATGCCATTGATGGATTTATTCGTATGGAAGTTATGGGGGCTACATTAAAAGAGGTTTTGGAACAGTATCGGATGCTTTGGATATTGACAGGAGTTTATTTTCTGACGGCAATGATTGCTTTACGAGTACGACTTCATAAAGAGGTCCCTCGTTGTTTAGATAAAAAACATTAAAATAATAGATTTACCTTTTTATTGATTGTGCGTCCTAAAAGAAGGGTATTTTAAAGAAAGATTATTGTGTTTCTCTGTTTTAAAATCATTTTAAGTCAATTTTTTTTATTGATACAATAAATTTTATAATTTATTGTATTGTTATTTTATCTTGCTGTTAATCAATTGATTATTTATTGTGTGTTTTTGTTTGTGTAAAAAATACTAAAAAATATTTGGAATAAACTAATAAAAATATTAACTTACAAAGCAGAAAAGGATATTTAATAAAACAAAATTATTAAGTGTTCTTAATACGTTTAACCTTTAACCTTTACCACTATGAGCCCTTTATCCCCCCAGATAAGGAAGAGGCTTGTCATCCCCCTGATGGGGATGAGTATTTTGTTGTGTGTCTTTTCCTTTTTGCCTCAGAATCCTGAATCTTTCGAATCCCTCATTACCAACTATTTTGAACGGCAGAAACTTTTGGCTCAGGAGAAAGTATATCTCCATACCGATAAGCCTGCGTATGCTTCCGGAGATACCATCTTCCTGAAAGGATATCTGGTCGATGCCATCACTCACTCCCCAAACGTGGAAACCAATTTTATCTATGTGGAACTGCTCAATAGAAAAGACTCCGTACTCCTGCGTCGGAAATTCAAAAGAACCGACGGAATATTTACCGGTCATCTCGAGTTGTCCATCACTACCCCTCCGGGAGACTATTACCTGAGAAGCTATACCGAATGGATGAGAAATGCTCCCCCGGATTATTTCTTCTCTAAAGTAATACCCGTAGGAAATGCCGTTGTTACTGATATTTCGCCTAAGATAGAGTATGTAAACAACGAAGATGGCTCTCGGGTTATGAAAATAGGATTCTTCAATGAAAAACAGGAACCTTATGTTAATGAATCCGTAAGTTATGTTTTGACCGATAAGACCGGGCGGGTATATCGTAACAGGACCGAGAAAACCAATGCCTCCGGGGTATTGTATCTCCGATTGGATGACCGCTCTTCCATTCAGAATGATCCTCGCGTAGATATTACCTTCAATGCCGATAAATACGACTATCAACGTTCTTTCTATATCGCGCCTTCTCAAGAGGAATATGCCGTTACCTTCTTCCC
>CASFOM010000288.1 GCA_949296295.1 uncultured Alistipes sp.
AACCCTTTGCAGGGATTACTGTTCAGACGCAAAAGGCCATAATAAGCCAACACTCGATTTTCATCCACCACAGGAACTATATCGGAAGCGATGGAAACTACCACAAAATCAAGCAACTGCTCCACCGTTGAAAAAGGAAGACCATATTCAAGACAATAGGCTTGAGCCAACTTGAATCCTACTCCGCAACCTGACAACTCCTTGAAGGGATAGGCACAGTCACTTCGCTTGCTATCCAATACGGCGACAGCTTCTGGAATACTATCCCCCGGCAAATGATGGTCACAAATAATAAAATCAATCCCGTATTGACGGGCATAAGCTACCTTATCCGTAGCTTTTATTCCACAATCCAACGCTATAATCAACGAAACGCCATTTTCCCTCGCATAATCAATCCCCTTCAGTGAAATACCATAACCTTCACTATAACGGTCCGGAATATAAAACAAAAGATTGGTATGTCCGACCAACTCCAAAAATGAATACATCAACGCGACGGCGGTCGTACCATCCACGTCATAATCGCCATAAACCAGTATCTTCTGGTTCTCTTCCATCGCTTGTCGTATGCGCTTTACTGCACAATCCATATCTTTCATCAAAAAAGGATCATGTAGTTGCGACAACTGGGGATTAAAAAACTTTTCAGCCTGCTTCTTCGTAGTAATCCCTCTTTGTATCAACAAGTTAGACAGAACGGCGGGAATTCCCAACATATGGGATAACGCCTGTGTATTCTCAATATCCGCTTGCGGTTTGAGAATCCACCTCTTCTCTGTTAACATATTATATTATTTTTTATCTACTTCTTCTCCAGCAGTTGTGAAAACGATTCCTGAAAAAAACGCTTCACCACTGACATATCCACCTTCGATCCCAACTCTTTCTCCATAGAGGTTACTCCTCGATCGACAAACCCGCAAGGATGGATATGATTAAAGTAACTTAAATCGGTATTTACGTTCAACGCAAAACCATGCATCGTTACATAACGGGATGCTCGTACTCCGATGGCACAGATTTTTCTCTCCGAAGATCCGGAACCAAGCCATACTCCTGTCGCTCCAGACACCCGCTTCCCTTTTATATCAAAACGAGACAACAACTGAATAATCGATTCCTCCAACAACGAGACATATCCTTTCAACGATAATCCATAATGGTCCAGATTCAAAATAGGATAACCTACCAACTGACCATAACCATGATATGTTATATCCCCGCCCCGATCCGTCTTGTAAAAGGTGGCTCCTATCCGTTCTAAAAACGAAGAATCTACCAACATATTATATTCATGACCGCTTTTCCCCAACGTATAAACGTGAGGATGCTCGCAAAGTATTACCGTATCACATGAAGTGCCCGCTTGAACGGATTGAAAAATACCTTTCTGATACTCCCAGGCTTCCAGATAATCCAAAACACCTGCATCCTTCCAAACAAGACCTCCCATAACTATTCCTCCTGAACAGGTTTCAATGTACCTTGCGACAACGAACGAAGACTCCGTTTCACCTTACAAAGAGCACGCTCTGCCATATAAGAAGAGCGTACCAACGGTGCACTCTCCACATATTCAAAGCCCATAGATTCCGCTGCTTCCCGATAACCGGCAAAAACGTCAGGATGAACATATCGCGAAACCGGCCAATGACGTTCCGTCGGTTGCAAATATTGACCAATGGTCACTATGCTACAACCATGATCCCGCAAATCCTGAAGGGTAGCAACAACCTCCTCATCTGTCTCACCCAAACCCACCATTAATCCACTCTTAACCCGAAGACCTCGGCGAGACAAATGAGACAATACCTGTAAAGAAACATCATAACGGGCTCGACTGCGAACCTGCGGTGTCATCCGACAAACCGTTTCTATATTGTGCCCGGCAATATCCGGACCGCTGTCTGCTACAATATCCAAAAGAGACGAATCTCCCCCGAAATCCGGAAGCAAAACCTCAATGGTCGTATCCGGATTCTCTGCCCGGACAGCCTCTATTACTGACGCCCAATGGTGTGCTCCTCCATCCGGCAAGTCGTCTCGATCCACCGAGGTAAGAACACAATGCCTTAACTGCATCAAAGATACCGATCGAGCCAATTTATCCGGTTCCGAACCATCCACCTCCAACGGACGGCCCGTACGCGTTGCACAAAACTTACAACTTCGGGTGCAAATATCCCCTAAAATCATAAAGGTCGCCGTCCCCCGATTCCAACACTCGCTCTTGTTCGGACAACGACCGCTACTGCAAATCGTATGTAACCCATATTGTTCCACAATACCCGAAACAAAAGAAAATTCCGACGTGTTATGAAGTTTAATCTTCAACCATTCAGGTTTCCGCAAGCCCCCTTTATGTCCATTAATCATTGGTCTCTTTTCTATTACTCTATTGATAGCAAAATTAAATAAAAAAGACAAGACTTGCAATTCATTTTTTCGTTTCTCAGAAAAAAAACAAGATAATTTTCCAAAATGACAATCACTAAAAACATATCAGCAAACTACTCCTCAAACAGTTCCGCTAAAAAACACCCATAAAATATCCGTAAATCCATATGGATAAGCCTCAATTATGGGAAAATAAGGAATCAATGTTTTCTACCGGGCTCAAAACAACTCCGTCTATTTCCCCTTTTACCTGACACGCCAGTCAAAAACACAGCAAAAGAAACAACGCACAAAATTTATCCCCCCGGCCTATACAAAAACATCCGAAACAAGCCTCAACCTCCAACGTTTTACAATCTTTCCAAACTACATTTTTTCGCTTTTATCATTATCGCCGAATAAGACAGGGACAGCCCGGGACAATCAATATTGAAAACTTCGTTTTATTTTGTTTCTGCTCTCCCCTTTTACTATCTTTGTAAATGAAATTCAAATATTAAAACAACAACTAAAAAAATATTGCGATATGCCATAGTTGCAAACGGACGTGTTATTTCCAGAATTCGGACGCCCTTGTTGATTCTCCGCTGTCGTCCGCATCCCTAACACCTATCGTTTTGCCAAGTCTCTCAGCATCTGACCGGAAGATGAACTGTTTTCATAATGGGACACACTTGTATTACCCCAAACAATTTAACATAAACTCCCAACAAAAGTCTATAAACATCACCCCCTCAAG
>CASFOM010000289.1 GCA_949296295.1 uncultured Alistipes sp.
TAAAGCGTTTGTCGAACCATCCATGTTCACCCATATAAAATCCCTGATCGGAAGCATACACAATCAAGGTGTTTTCCAATAGTCCTTTCTGTTCCAAATAATCAAGCAGTCGTCCGATATTTTCATCTAAAGATTGTACACATTTCAGATAATCCCGCATATATCGTTGGTATTTCCAGGCTACCAATTCTTGTCCGCTCAGGTTTTCTTCGATAAATTGGTCCGTGATGGGTTGATAAACAGCATCCCATGCTTTTTTTTGTGCTTCATTCATTCGGTAGTATTCGATATAAGGCGATTTGAATCGACTTTTTACCGCTTCATCTTTCATCTTTAGATCATAAGCGAGGTCCATATCCTTGTCTATGCTCATTTTCTGTTCCGCAGCGGCTTGTCTGCCGACATAGTTGTCATAGAAATTGTCAGGACAAGGGAATGTTTGATCTTCAAATAGAGCAAGATGTGTTGTATCTCCTGCCCATACTCGATGCACGGCTTTGTGGTGTACCAGAAGACAGAACGGTTTTTCTTCATTTCTGTTTTCCAACCATTCTATGCTTTTATCTGTAATGACGTTGGTAACATATCCTTCATAATGTTTCCTTCCTTCAGAAGTAATAAAGTCTGGATTGTAATAGGAGCCTTGTCCAGGCAGTATTTCCCAGAAATTGAATCCGGTAGGTGTTCCCCCCAGATGCCATTTCCCAATGATTGCCGTTTCATATCCGGCTTGTTGTAACAATTTAGGAAAGGTTTGTTGAGAACCGTCAAAAGTGGTGGAATTATCAATCATTCCGTTTTTATGACTGTGTTTTCCGGTTAATAATACGGCTCTACTTGGTCCGGATATGGAATTACAGACAAAACTGTTGGAAAATAAAACCCCATTGTCGGCCATTCGATCTAAATTGGGAGTATGTATATATCGATTATCATAACAACTGATGGTTTGATATGAGTGATCGTCTGTCATAATATAGACGATGTTTAAAGGTTTTTGAGGCTTTTGACTGGGGATTTCCTTTGCCGTGGCAATCGAAGATGAAGTTAAAGGCAATAAAGCGCAAAAAGCAAAATGTGTTCTCATATGTTTAGGTATAAATGTATTCTTCAAAATTATAAAAAAATGGGAGAATAATTAACAGATAGACCTAAAATTTATATAATCTTTTGTATGTTAGTTGTTTATATTGTTAAGGCTTTGTGAATTTTTGTTTGTCTTCCCATTTATATTCCTGTATATTTATCTCTTTGAGAAGTTATGTGTTTTGAATTATTTTATAGTGTTTTAAGAGAAGCAGAACCTGATTTATCTATAATTAGATAAAATGCTCTCATCTTTATCAGGATTGAAAAAAGAAAAATATTTCTCAGCAGGAGTTAAACTCAGCGGTTTTAAAAAATAACTGATGTGGGATTCTGTTTTTTTCTTGTATGAGTAATTTGAAGTTTTAATATGATTTATTTAATGGATAATATATTTTGAATTTTCTATTTATAGTTTATTTTTATTTCACATGTTAATTTTAATGTAATAAAAAGAACAATGAAATAATTAGATTTTTTTTACTTTTGCGAATTGACCGGAAAATAAGAAATAACGATATAATATCTTTGGAGTAAGATTTTTTGAAGGATCTGATAGTTGGGGAAAAGATTTCAGAAACAGACTTGTCTTCAAAAGGTATTTTGTTCTGTATTGAATGTAAAATTAATTTACTAACCTAAAATAAGTATTTATGTTTAAGCCGTTTTATTTGTTGAGTGTCCTGTTGTTGTGCTTTTGTGGGAGCAACGTATCAGGTCGATCTTTTGAAATTCCTTTTTAACAAGGGATATTATGTCTTACTCCATTACAAGATAACGCAATGCGTATTCAGTATATTGAGGGGAAAATAAATGAAAGTCCAGAGTGGTTATACGTATTGGAAGCGTCTGAAGATGTGTATTGCCGTCGTGTGGAAAAAGGGGATAAGATTATTTATCGAATGAAAAAAATGAGTGTAGAGATTAATCCGGCCACACAAGGTATTGTGGTTTATAACTCGGAAGAGGAACCGGTTTTTTCAGCAAAAGCTCATGAATTGAAAGAAGTTACTGTTCAGCAGGAACCTACCCGAGAGGCAAAACTTGTATTTGATTCACCTTCTTATGAACATTTATATGGACTTGGGCAGTTTCAGGACGGATATTTGAATATACGGGGACTTATTCGACGACTGACTCAGGTAAATACACAGATTTCCGTGCCCTTTTTGATGTCCAGTCGGGGATATGGTTTGTTGTGGAACAATTATGGATTGACCGATTTCAATCCGGCAGAAAATAGAGTATTCTTGCAAAAAGAAGCGAGTGTAGGAGAACAAGTGACTGTAGATGTTACTTCTACGGAGGGGACCAAACAGGAGGTTCGTCAAAATAATTTGTTTAAGGCAACCATCCAAATACCTCAAGATGGGCGATACGCTATTTTATTGGATGTGGGACAAAAGATGGCACGCCGACACCATTTGAATATAGATGGCAGGAATGTGATTGATGTTAAAAATTTCTGGCTTCCACCGACAACCTCTGTTATTGTTGATTTAACCTCAGGAACACATGAGTTGTCTGCGGAATTGGAACAGGGAGATCATCCGTCTGTATATTTTAAACCGGTTGATGACTATACTGTTTTCCGGTCTCCTGTAGCAGAGTGTGTGGATTATACTGTTTTTGTAGGTAGTGCGGATGATGTAATAGCTTCTTATCGTAAAGTGACAGGAGAGGTTCCCATGCTTCCAGAATGGGCCTTGGGTTATATTCATTGCCGGGAACGGTTCCATTCCCAGAAGGAGTTACTTGAAACGGCTCACCGTTTTCGTCAAGAGCGGATACCGTTGGATTTGATTGTACAGGATTGGCAATATTGGGGTAAATATGGATGGAATGCGATGCAATTTGATGAACAGGATTATCCTGATCCCGCCAAGATGACCAATGAATTGCATGATATGAATATGAAATTAATGCTATCGGTATGGTCTAAAATTGATCCTAATTCAGAAGTAGGCAAAGAGGCTCAGGGAAAAGGGTATTTTATTCCGGGAACTACTTGGATTGATTTTTTTGATAAAGAAGCATCTGGTTTTTATTGGAATAATTTTAGTAATCGTTTATTGAAGCCGTATCAAATTGATGCGTGGTGGCAGGATGCGACGGAGCCGGAAAATGATGATTTGGAGGGGCGTCGTATTTTGAAGGGTAGCCAGCCTGGAGAAAAGTATCGCAATGTATATTCGTTGAAAGTCAGTGAAACGGTGTATGAAGGATTGCGGGCCGATGATCCGTCACGTCGGGCTATGATATTTACTAGAAGTGGTTTCTCCGGTATTCAACGCTATGGTTCTGTATTGTGGTCAGGAGATGTTGGGAATGATTGGAAGACATTACGTTATCAGATTTCTGCGGGTTTGGGGTTAGTATCTACCGGCTTGCCCTGGTGGACTTACGATGCAGGAGGTTTCTTCCGTCCGCAGAATCAATACGATGATGAGGATTATATTGAACGGATGCTTCGCTGGGTTCAAACAGCTACTTTTTTACCATTAATGCGTATATTCATGGTTATATGAGTAATACAGAACCCTGGCAATACGGTAAGGAAGCCCAACGTATCATTACAGAATATATCCGTCTTCGTTATCAGCTGTTCCCTTATATTTATTCAGAAGCGGCAAAAATTTCTTTCCAAGGTTCAACTTTGATGCGTCCGTTGGTGTTTGATTTTTCAGGAGATAAGGAAGCGTTGAATCAGGAACAGGAATATATGTTTGGTTCAGCCTTGTTGATTAATCCAGTTACAGAAAAAGGCGTGTCGGTTTGGCCGACTTATCTTCCTGAAAATCAGGCAGGCTGGTATGATTATTGGACAGGGGAAAAATACATGGGGGGACAAACTGTTGATGTATCTGTGAATATGGATAGAATTCCTGTTTTTGTCAAGGGTGGTTCTATTCTTCCTAAAGGTCCGGACCGTCAGTTTGTGAAAGATCAGAAGGAGGCTCCGATTGAATTTTATATTTATTCGGGTAGTGATGCTTCCTTCCGGCTTTATGAAGATGAAGGAACTAATTATGACTATGAAAAAGGAGCTTACAGTGTTATTGGGTTTTATTGGGATGAAAAGAAACAACGTTTAACTGTAGATGCTCGAGAAGGAACTTATTTGGGAATGCCAGAAGAAAGAACATTTATTATCCATTTAGGGGATAAGCAGCAAACGGTTAATTATATCGGAGATAAAGTTAATATTGATTTTTAGAATCAGAAGTTGATTTAAAAAGGGGCTGTGTCAAAATGGAAATTGACCGGCCCCTTTTTAATGTATAAGAATTGGTAAAATCAGGCATTTGAGAAGAAAGCAATATGTGTTTATTGATGTAAAAGACTTTACGGGAATTCCGGGAATAAGGTAACCGGTTACAAAGGAGATTCCCCTGCTTCATGATATTATGGCTCGGATGTAGAAAATTGAAGGAGCGGAGGATGACAATACTTAAGTTTATAGAAAATTTAGTTCGTTTTTTAATATGCTAAAATATAAAATGATGTATTATAAAACTACGTAGGAGTAATTTTTTCATTAACTTCGCAAAGAATAAAGAATTATCAGCGGTTCTCTTTATTGACCGGGAAACGTTAAATAATTGATTTATAGATTAATTAATAGGAAATCAATGAAAGAATGTGTTTTAGTTACCGGAGGTGCCGGATATATTGGTACTCATACGACGGTAGAATTAATCAATGCAGGATATGATGTAGTGGTTGTGGATAATTTATCCAATTCCGACATATCCGCTATTTCAGGAGTGGAAAAAATCACAGGATGTAAGATTCCGTTTGAACAGGTAAATTGTTTGGATAAAGCGGCATTGGACAAAGTATTTAAAAAATATAAGTTCAACTCTGTGATTCACTTTGCTGCATATAAAGCAGTAGGGGAATCTGTTTCCGAACCGTTGAAGTATTACCACAACAATTTGGGTTCGTTGATGACCGTTTTGGAACTTATGCAGGAGAATGGGGTCAAGAATATAGTATTTTCTTCTTCTGCAACGGTTTATGGTCAGCCAGAAGAGTTGCCTGCAACAGAAAATACTCCTCGACAAAAAGCAAATTCTCCTTATGGAAATACGAAACAGATAGGAGAAGATATTATTGCAGATACTGCTCGGGCTACTGAAGGTAAAATTACCGCATTGGCATTGCGTTATTTTAATCCGGTGGGAGCTCATCCTTCTGCATTGATAGGGGAATTACCCAAGGGAGTACCTAATAATTTGGTTCCTTTTATTACACAAACAGCAGCAGGAGTTCGGGATTGTTTGAATGTCTTTGGAGATGATTACAATACTCCTGACGGTTCTGCTTTACGTGACTTTATAGATGTTGTCGATTTGGCAAAAGCTCATGTTGTGGCTATTGGTCGGTTGATTGCAGGAAAAAACAAGTCCGTTTATGAATATTTCAATATAGGGACAGGTAAACCTTTGTCTGTTTTGGAATTAATCCATATTTTCGAACAGGTGAATGGAGTTAAGGTTCCTCATAAGATTGTAGGTCGTCGTCCTGGGGATGTGGAAAAAATTTGGGCCAGTACCGATTTAGCCAAAAACGAATAGGGATGGAAGGAAGAAAAGACGATGGAAGAGACGATGCAAAATGCTTGGAAGTGGGAAAAACATCTTCGGGGTATCAAGTGATTTACTTTAGATAAAGTTCGGGGTTAATGTATTATAGGGGGTGTGTCAGGATGAATATTGACTAACCCCCTTTACGTTTTGTGTAATGTAAGAATTAGTAACACGCGAGCATTAAGATTGAAAACGGCAGGCGTTTATTTGTGTAGATAACTATTGGTCTGAATTTTGAGAATAATGCAATGCTTTCAATCGAACAATGAATGTATCACCAGATACTGTTTGTTTGGGAAAGAGAAGAATTCGATTTGAAATAAAATATTACGGAGCGATTATGAAATTTTGAGATTCACAATTGCTCCGTAACTATAGTTAGATGTACTGTTTATATAATCATCTTGTTGTATGAATGAAATTCATTTATGAGATGATTATAATTTTCGTTCCGTATCCTGTTCTTGTAATATCCGGTCATATTCCGGTTTATTCTGTAATAGTTTTACAGCCTCTTTCACTTCATTATCGTCTTTTAAACTGTTTTCAACTCGTCCGGCGGCATAATGATAACAAGTGACTATAGCTTCTTCTATGTATCTTTTTACTTCATCCTTATATAGTTCCAAATCACGTTCACGATTAACTTTCAGTACATCTTCTATTTTTGTTAATTCGCTGGAAATTTGGTCATAATAACGTTCTTTTTTTGTCGCTTTCAATAACTCCTTTAAGGCTTGTTCGGAGGCCGTTTCAAAATCTAACTTTTTATCTGCAATGTATGCTCCGAAAAGATTATATTCTTCATCACTTAAAGAAAAATTGACCGGTACAGGTTCCGGATGCTTTTTAAAATATTCGATAGCAAAGTCATCTACATATCCTCGTGCTACCACACTATAAGTGAATTTCGAAGGGAATGGACGACCTTCGGTCTTGATATCGGGAGCAATTCCTCCTCCATCATAAACTTTTCTTCCGTTTCGAGTGGTATATTCAGTGATTAAAGAATCCGGTATGTGTCCTACACTCCCATCTTCGTTTCGGTGTGTATAGTCAAGTGCTTGAATACATCTCCCACTGGGGATGTAATATTTGGCGGTAGTAATCTTAATGTATGAACCATATCCTACACCTCGCGTTGATTGCACCAATCCTTTCCCGAATGTTCTGTGCCCGATGATTACTGCTCGATCAAGGTCTTGTAATGCACCGGTAACAATCTCGCTGGATGAGGCAGAGGCGCTATTTACCAAAACGGCTAAAGGTAAATTAGGAGCAATAGGCTCATTTCGGGTTTTATAAACGCGGTTTTCTTCACTATTTCTCCCCTTTGTACTAACTACTTCCGTTCCTTTGGGCACGAACAGATCTAAGATGTCGATTGCCTCTTGTAATAACCCACCTCCATTATTTCTCAAATCTATAATCAGAGATTGAATATTTTGTTTTTGAAGTTTTGTCAAAGCATTCTTGAAATCTTTACTGCATCCTTCGGAAAAGCCTTCCAACCGTATGTATCCGACCCCTTCACTTACAATTCCATAATAAGGAACGGAAGACATGCTGATTCGTTCCCGTTTTATGGTAACCGTCCGTTGTTGCCCATCCCTAAGAGATTGAATCACAACTTTATAAGAAGATCCGGGCTCTCCTCTCATGGCGTTGCTGACTTTCTCCGTGTCAGCTCCTTTCATATCTTCTCCGTCTATACTGATAATTAAGTCTCCGGATATCAATCCTGCCTTTTGAGCAGGGGACCCTTCATAAACTTCAGCTATTCGAATATAATCACTGTTTGCATCTTTACGAATTAAAGATCCTGTCCCTCCATATTTCCCGGTAGTGATGACTTCAAATTCTTCCATCTCTTTTTCAGACATATATTCCGTATAGGGGTCCAAATCGGATAACATGGCATCGGCAGCTTTTTGCAACATACGTTCGGGATCTGGTTCATCGACGTACATGGCATTTGTTCTGCGGAAAATATTAAAGAATATTTCAAGATTTTTACTGATGTCAAAATCTTTGTCTCCATTGGAGATGGCTCCAATAGCAACTCCGGCAGACAATAGTAATAATCCGACTAAGCCTGCATATATTTTTTTTCTGTTCATGAACTTATTTATTGATGTGAAGGGTATCGAGCCGGAATAGAATTCGGGTAACCGCTCTACGATTTCCAGACATATAAGGATTCGGGTTGTTGGTATTCAGAACAATCGTATCATCATACCGCATGATTAATCTTTTTAAGGGAGACGTAGCCCGAAAATATAGGACACCGTTGATTTCTTGTTTTAGAGAGAATCCTTCTCCTTCCATTAGCGAAATTAGTAATCCTTTGTCAGATAATAAACTGGCCCGTACGGGACGGGATACAAATCCGAATAAAGGATATAGTAAGGATAATCCTATGATGATGCCAATCATTAATAATCCGCTTTGAGTCTTGAAGAATAACCCTAAAGTTTGAGGAGATACTCGAGAAGTTCCTGTAAGTACCATAATCCAATATATGATTATGAACAGAACAATCAGATAAACCATGTATCTGAAAGAACGAGCGAGGTATTGTTTCATAGAGAAAAAGATAAATTAATAGTTTTTTGATTGAAATATTCTTATCTTCAACGTATGCAAAGATAGAAAAATTATGAATGCAAGAGATAAAATATCCTTGGCGTTTAAAAGTTTCCGCACGCTCTTTTTCCCTGATATTTGTTTGTGTTGCGGGCGTCGATTGTCAGAAGGGGAACATAGCTTGTGTACTTTTTGTCGGGTAGATTTACCTCAAACGGGACAATGGCTTTCCCGGGATAATGAAGTATATGCCTTGTTTATAGACAGGGAACCCATTACGGCCGCTTCATCTTTTTTCTTTTATGATAAAGGAGGTAAAGCCGCTCGATTGGTTCAGAATATTAAGTTTCGGGGCCAACGTCGGGCAGGGGAAGAATTGGGGCGATGGTTTGGTCGTGTATTGAAAGAGGAGAGTTCTTTATATAAAGGAGCGGATGTATTGGTCCCTCTTCCGTTGCATCCGTTGCGGAAGATGTGGCGGGGCTATAACCAATCGGAGTATATTGCTCGAGGGATGGGGGCTAGTATGCATTTGGAAGTAGATACGTTAAGTGTGGTTCGTCGTCGTTATACCCGTCCGCAGTCTCATACGACTGATCGGGAAGAACGGCGGAAGAATATGAAGAATGTTTTTCAGGTTGTTCATCCGGAACGTATAGAAAATAAACATATTATATTGGTAGATGATGTAGTTACGACAGGTTCGACACTTTTGGCTTGTGTTTCGGAGATCTTCCATAAGGTTCCTTCTTGTCGTATCAGTATCGCTACCCTTAGTTATTCTTCCCATCATCCTTTCCGATAATGATGAAATAATGAGGAACTTTGTCGGGTGGGGAGGGATTTTCCTCTGAAAATAGTGGTTCAATCGTAAAAAATGTTATCTTTGTGCCAAACAATTTTTAAGAGATGCAAGAGAAAATTCTGATATTGGATTTTGGATCACAATATACACAATTGATTGCTCGTCGTGTCCGGGAATTAAATGTGTATTGTGAAATACATCCTTATAATAAGATTCCTGTTTTAGATGCTTCGATAAAAGGAGTAATCCTTTCAGGAAGTCCTTATTCTGTTCGAGATGCAGAGGCTCCCCAAGTGGATCTTTCTGCAATAAAAGGGAAATTGCCATTATTGGGCGTATGTTATGGCGCTCAATATCTTTCTCATTATTTTGGAGGAGAAGTGGCGCCTTCGGCTACTCGAGAATATGGCCGGGCCATTTTAACAAAAAAGGAGGGAGAGAATCCTTTGTTGAAGGATTTGAGTGAGCAGACACAAGTCTGGATGTCCCATGGGGATACCATTGTGCGTATTCCTGAGAATTATCATATTATTGCGAGTACTTCGGATGTATTGGTAGCTGCTTTCCAGATAGCAGGAGAAAAAACGTGGGGAATTCAATTTCATCCGGAAGTTTATCACTCTACGGAAGGGAAAGAGTTGTTGAAGAATTTTGTGGTAGGTATTTGCGGATGCCATCAGGATTGGACTCCGGCTTCTTTTGTAGAGAGTACAGTTGCAACCTTACGTCAGCAAATAGGGACAGATCGTGTTAT
This sequence comes from uncultured Alistipes sp., assembly GCA_949296295.1. GTDB lineage: Bacteria > Bacteroidota > Bacteroidia > Bacteroidales > Rikenellaceae > CASDZK01. The sequence continues at coordinate 9,824 of CASFOM010000289.1, forward strand.
CTTAGGCCTTTCAGGGGGCGTTGATTCGTCGGTAGCAGCCGAGTTGTTACGAAGGGCTATAGGAGATCAGCTGACCTGTATTTTTGTGGATATGGGATTGCTCCGTAAAAATGAATTTGAAGAGGTTTTGGCTTCTTATCAACAAATGGGATTGAATGTGATAGGAGTTCGTGCCGGGGATAAATTCTTATCGGATTTGAAAGGGGTTACCGAACCGGAGAAAAAACGTAAGATAATAGGTCGAGACTTCATAGAGGTATTTGATGCGGAAGCTCAGAAGATAAAGGATGCCCGATGGTTGGCTCAAGGGACTATTTATCCTGATGTAATTGAGTCTGTTTCTGTCAATGGTCCTTCTGTGACGATAAAATCGCATCATAACGTAGGAGGCTTGCCGGAAAAGATGAATTTGAAAATAGTTGAGCCGTTGCGTCTTTTATTTAAGGATGAAGTTCGTCGTATCGGTCGGGAAATGAAGGTTCCTGATGAAATTCTGAGTCGTCATCCATTTCCGGGTCCAGGTTTGGGAATTCGGATTCTTGGAGAGGTAACAGCGGAAAAAGTGCGTATTTTGCAGGATGCAGATCGTATTTTTATAGATGCGTTGAAAGAGAGTGGTTTGTACAGTCAGGTATGGCAGGCAGGAGTCATCTTGTTGCCGGTACAAAGTGTAGGTGTTATGGGTGATGAGCGTACGTATGAGAATTGCGTGGCTTTGCGTGCAGTGACATCGACAGACGGTATGACAGCGGATTGGGTACATCTTCCCTATGAATTTATGGCGAAGGTTTCCAATGAAATTATTAATAAGGTACGGGGAATTAATCGCGTAGTTTATGACATCAGCTCCAAACCGCCTGCAACCATTGAGTGGGAATAATTAAAAAAAGGATGTCAAACAAGGCATCCTTTTTTATTGATAAATAGCCGATATTTAAGGTGTTATTATAAATAAAGGGGTGTAGTGAAACGAATTTTGAACAGTTTTTTATATTTTTACACCCATACAAAGAAAGAGAAGAAAAAAGATGAAAGTACTTAAGTTTGGAGGAACCTCTGTCGGTTCCGTAGAAGCGCTCAGCAATGTCAAGAACATTGTGGAAGCTAATGAAGAAGAAGTAGTAGTGGTTGTGTCTGCTTTCAGTGGCATAACAGATGCCATTTTAAATATGTCTCGTAAAGCATGTATGCGAGATCAGGAGTATAAAACGATGTTGTTTCAGCTCATCGATCGTCATCACAACATTATCGATGTTATGATAAAGCCGGCAGAGAGGGCCCATGTGAAGGGAGAAGTAGAACCTTTATTCGAGGAGTTGGGAAATTTGTTACAGGGGGTTTATTTGGTTAAGGATTTGTCTCAGAAGATTGAAAATGCCTTGGTAAGTTATGGAGAACGGCTTTCTTCTATTATTGTAAGTCATATTA
>CASFOM010000290.1 GCA_949296295.1 uncultured Alistipes sp.
AATTGAGTAACACAAATTGTACGGTCACATAATTCTGTCAAACGTTTTCCCGAAGGATAAATTACTTCAGGATTATACCCTTCCTCCCCAGCCAACTTATTCCAAGTATAATAAAAAGGAAGATAATGTACTGTACATACCGTTTTTACATCGAATAATTCCTGTGTACGTTTAGCTAAGTCATATTGACGTTCACTATTAAAATGGAAAATAGTATTTGTTTTTTTTACCCATTTTTTCAATAACAATAATTCTGGTATTTTATCTGGATGTTTTAACCGCAAAGGTGCAGATATAATAGGAAAAAGGAATCGATAACCTTCTCCTGCTCCCGATTCAGCAGATAAATCTTCTACCGTAAATTCCAATATATCCTCTCTATCCAAACATACTTCATGGACTATTATTCCAGGATGTTTTCGTAACGACGAAATAAGTAGATTAGTATAAGTGGTAGCCCCGGAATAACCATAAGGAACAAAAAACAACTGTATTTTTTCCATAAGGCAATAATTTTATTATTATTTATTCTCGAATTTGTCCATATCCTCGAATTACCCATTTATACGTATTTAACTCAGCTAAAGCCATAGGTCCTCGAGCATGTAATTTTTGTGTACTGATACCTATCTCAGCCCCTAATCCAAACTGAGCGCCATCCGTAAATGAAGTAGGTGTATTCACATAGACACAAGCGGCATCTACCTCTCGTACAAAACGTTCTGTATTTTCTTTATTAGTACTGATAATTGCTTCACTATGTTTTGAAGAATAACAATCAATATGTTCCAAAGCTTCATCTAAAGAATTCACCGTACGGACAGCCATCTGATAAGACAGAAATTCCGTACCATAACTATCAGAACTACTATGTTTTAACAAATGTGCAGGATAATTTTCTTCCAACACATCATAAGCTGGATTATCGGCATGAATGATAACATTTTTCTCTGCCAATGAGGCACAAAGAGCAGGTAAATCCTTTAATCTTTTTTTATGTATAATCAAACAATCCAATGCATTACAAACACTGACCCGTCGTGTTTTGGCATTATTGATAATTTGTGGAGCTATCTTTTGATCTCCGAATTCGTCAAAATAAATATGACAAATACCGGCACCTGTTTCTATGACCGGCACCTTTGCATTTTCCCGTACATATTGAATTAAGCGGGCACTTCCTCGAGGAATAATCAAATCGACTTGTTGTACGGCCTGTAATAATTTTGAAGCAGCCTCATGAGATGCAGGTAACAGGGTAGCGACCTGAGGTTCTGCTCCTTGTTTTTTTAAAACCTCCTGAATAATTTTTATTATGGCCAAATTGGAATATTCTGCATCTGATCCACCTTTTAAAACACAGGCATTTCGAGACTTCAAGCAAAGAGCAAACACATCACACGTTACATTTGGACGAGCTTCATAAATCACTCCGACAACCCCAAAAGGCACCGTTATTTTTTCTAAGTTCAATCCATTTCCCAACGTTTTTTTAGCAAGGATTTTTCCCGAAGGAGCTTCCAATAGAGCTACGTTCCGGGTATCTTTGGCTATTGCAGTAATTCGAGCTTCATTAAGTAATAAACGATCATAACGAGGATCCTCCGGAGACAATTTTTCCAAATCTTTCCGATTGGCGGCAATGATATCCGGACTGTTTGTTTCCAAGCTGTCCGCTACATGATTCAATATCGAATTGATATGTTCCTCTGAAAGATTAACCAAACTTTTTGAGGCTTTTTTAACTTGATTGAATAAGGTTTCGTAATTCATGGTTTTAAGAGTTAATGCAGAGATAATCGTAATGAATGAAAGGTTTGGCATTATGCTTACCGATTAATTCAGCAGCCTGTTCATTGGAAACAGAAGCCTGTCCCACCCCAATATGTTCCCCTTTCTCGTCAAACAGATTCACAATATCATTTTTTTTGAATTCTCCGGTAATTCGAGTAATACCCACAAACAAAAGGCTGGACACCCGTTCTCCTGTAAGAGCCTCCACAGCACCATTATTGACATATACGGCTCCTTTGGCAAAACTGTCGGAGTGAGCAATCCATTTTTTTACTCCGGAAACCGACTTTTCAGAAGGGATAAATCGAGTACATACCACATCTTTTTTCCCCAACAACAAATCAGATAAAATACCGTCCCTTTTCCCATTGGCAATAATCACTTCAATACCTTCTTTCGCTACTTTTCGTGCAATATTACATTTGGTTTGCATTCCTCCTCGTCCAAAAGAAGATTTGCTTGTAGTAATATATTCATCAAGATTTCGGGTAGCCGAATCAATCTGCCGAATTACTGTTGCCTCGGGGTTGTCAGGATGCCCATTGTAAATACCGTCAATATTGCTTAATATAATCAAAGCATCGGTATCCATCATAGTAGCTATCAACCCGGAAAGTTCATCATTATCGGTAAACATCAGTTCTGTAATGGATATTGTATCGTTTTCATTTACAATAGGAATTACTCCGGCCTCAAGCATGACGCTCATGCAATTTTTTTGATTCAGATAATGATATCTTGTACTGAAATTTTCTTTTGTTGTCAATACTTGCCCACAAACAATGCCATATTCCCGGAACAGTTCATAATAACGGTTAATAAGTTTTGCCTGTCCAACAGCAGAGTAGAGCTGTCGGGAAGAAACGGCATCCATCTTCCGGGTAACTTTCAATTCACTTTTTCCCGAAGCTACCGCACCTGATGAAATCAAAATAACCTCTATCTCCTTTTTCCTAAGCTCGGCTACTTGGTCCACCAAAGCAGAAAGCCGGGTAATATCGACAGTTCCATCCTTACGTGTCAGTACATTACTGCCTATTTTTACGGCAACTCTTTTGTATTTCATTGAATATTACTTGCTTTTAATCCGCGAATAACGGCATTGGTAAAACCTGCAGCATCCATTTCATTAATGCCTTTTATAGTAATCCCTCCAGGTGTTGTCACCTTATCAATTTCCGTTTCAGGGTGTGTTCCTTTCTGTTGCAAAATCAATGCAGCCCCCAAAACGGTTTGAGCGACCATCTCTTTAGCCTCTTCAGGATACAGTCCCATCTCTATTCCCCCGGACATAGCCGCACGTATATACTTAAAAGCGAAAGCTATTCCGCAAGAAGTCAATGCCGTAGCAGCAGGCAACTTAGCTTCGTCAATCAACATGGCCTTTCCTAATTCATTAAATATATCCAACATCTGTTTTTGTTGCCAATCGACGGTATTGGTATAAGCGGAAATTAAATTTACACTGGCTTTCAATGCAATAGCCGTATTGGGAATCATGCGGAAAAGAGAAGGTATTTTCCCCTCTTTGGAAAAGAAAGAAGCCAATTGTTCAAAGGAGATACCAGCCGCTACCGATAAAAGTATTTGCCGCGTATAATCCATATGCACCCTTAACTTTTCCGCAACG
>CASFOM010000291.1 GCA_949296295.1 uncultured Alistipes sp.
CTGTCTTTTCCATATTGTTACTTCTTTTTGTTGTAACGCTATTTCAGGACTAGACACCTTCAAAAAAAGGAAAACGGGAAAGAGACAATCCCGTTTTCCTTTTTTTGTTTTTAAAAAGATTTGAACAAAAGTTTGGTATTCAACAAAAGTTGACTTACCTTTGCACACATTAATTCAACAAAATAGAAGCACAATGAAAAAAGGAATTCATCCTGAAAATTATCGTGTTGTGGCGTTCAAAGATATGTCTAACGACCACGTGTTTCTGTGCAGGTCCGCTGTTCAGACAAAAGAAACTATCGAAGTGAATGGCGAAACCTATCCCGTTTTCAAAATGGAAATCTCCAGTTCTTCACATCCGTTTTATACAGGTAAAGTGAAGTTGGTAGATACCGCTGGACGTGTTGATAAGTTTATGAGCCGTTATCAGAAGCATTACGATAAAAGAAACAACAAATAATCATTATACTTTGTTGTTTTATCCATAAAGGTTGATCTTACAATCAAAAGTAAGTTCAACCTTTTTTATTGTTTCCTATCCCATAGTAAAATGCTTCGCCTTATATAAATCCCTGTATTATAAAAGTGTTCAAATTATAAATTAAATAAATATAGATAAATACCAGGACGAACAACATCAAAGATTTAATGATAAAAACAACTGAAATTTATACAGATAAATGACTTAAAGGGAGGCTCTGAAAATAATACAGTGGTTAATAATGATGACAACATCTCCATAAAAACGGACAATTGGATTGTCATGAATCACTGTTGTTATATTTGAACTGATTTTACTATATTTGTTCTATTTAAGTTTTGAACCTATGTATAAAGAAATTGCTGCTGTCCTTGAAAACAGCGTAAAAGAACTAACAAAAGAGGGTTCCGTTTCCCTTTGCAGTCACAATAACCCAACCAAACTCCCTTCGTTGGAAAAAATAAAAGACTGTATTTCCCTGTTACAATCCGTTATTTTTCCAGGATATTTCGGACAACAAATTGAAAATGAAGCTACTTTACATTTTCATATAGGAGTGAAATTGGAAAAAGTATATACGTTGTTACAAGAACAAATATTTCGCACTCTACTGTTATATAAAGAAGATGCTTGTGAAGAACAGGCTTCTGATATTACACTGCAATTTATTGAATCAATTTCTGAAATCAGACGAGTACTGATGACAGATGTAGAAGCGGTATATCTTAATGACCCCGCAGCAAAAAATAAACGTGATGTTATTTTTTGTTACCCTGCAATCTTGGCTTTAACTCATTATCGAATCGCTCATCGATTATTAACACTGGGAGTCCCTTTAATTCCACGTATTATTACTGAATTAGCACATAGTGCAACGGGAATAGACATTCATCCTGGAGCAACAATTGGAGAATCGTTTAGCATAGATCATGGAACCGGTGTTGTTATCGGAGAAACTTGTATTATTGGGAAAAATGTTCGATTATATCAGGGAGTTACTTTAGGTGCTAAATGTTTTACCTTGGATGATAAAGGATATCCTGTGGATACTCCGAGACATCCTATTTTAGAAGACAACGTAACCGTTTATTCAAACACCAGTATTTTAGGACGGATAACGATTGGACATGATTCAATCATAGGAGGAAATGTTTGGTTAACCCAGGACGTAGCCCCATACTCTAAAATCGTACAACACAAGGCCGATCGTAATCAATCTGTTTAATAAAGTTATCTTCATTAAATACCACTATCACCACAATAATATAAAATATAAAAGGGCTGTATTTTTATACAGCCCTTTTATATATAAAAAATTCAAAATGCTCTATCCACTATTTAATAGATTCGCTCAATTCAGAACCTGCCTTAAATTTAGCAACTTTTTTAGCAGGAATAACAATTTCTGCTTTAGTACGAGGATTACGACCTTTTCTTTCCGGTTTTTCCGTTACTGAAAAAGTACCAAAACCTACTAATGTAATTTTATCTCCAGCTTTCAACGTATTTGCAGTTACGTTAATAAACGCTTCCAATGCTTTTTTTGCAGCTACTTTTGACAATCCTGATTCTGCCGCAATAGCATCTACAAATTGTGATTTGTTCATAATTCTACCTAATTTTTAGTTAATATTTAATATTTAATATTTAATATTCAATTTCTTTTAAAATCCTTGCATTAAAATATTAAGTGCCTGAATTACAGTACAAATATATATATTTTTTTAATATCAACAATATTTTCAAAAAAAATTCACTTTCTCATTTTCACTTACTACTTAACAATTGTCATTTCGTCAATTAGATGAGACGCTCCTGCATATTTATCTATAATAAAAAGAACATACCGAATATCTACAGAAATCGTCCGTTGTAATGCAGGTTCAAATGCAATATCTCCACTCATGGCTTCCCAATTCCCATCAAAAGCTATTCCAATCAATTCACCTTTCCCATTTAAAACAGGAGAGCCTGAATTTCCGCCTGTTATATCATTGTTAGATATAAAACAAGTAACTAACTTTCCTTCTGAACCGTATCGACCATAATCTTCCTGATGATACAACTCTTTTAACTTTTGAGGAACTGTAAATTCATAAGGATTATTAGGATCCTCTTTCTCCATGACGCCTTTTAACGTCGTCTCATAATCGTAAGCCACTGCATCTGCCGGATCATAAGGCAAAACTTGACCATAAGTCAACCGAATAGTAAAATTAGCGTCCGGATAAAGAGCTAATGACGGATCCATCTCCTGCAAACCAGCAATAAAAAGTCGATGCCCTCGGTTAAACATTTCATTACATTCCGCAGGTAACTCTGCAGACAATTCCCTTAAACGTTTATTGGTCGAAACACTTGCCTGGTAAGCAGCATCTTCCTTTAAAAGATTATAATCGGGAGCAGCAAGAAATTCTTTTAGTTTTTCCGGAGAATAAAATACAGAATGGTCATACATATAATCCACAGCCCGATCTGAATCTCCCCCAAAACAACTGTCTATAACCTGCATGATATCCGGTAAATCCTTTGTCGGTAACTTTTCCCGCAACAATCGGACCATAGCTTTAGCTACCTTACGATCTGTTTCTGCGTTAAAATCCTTATAAAAATTGTCCATCCCTTTTTCTAACAAAGGTAGAAGTTCTTTTACCCTCGTTTCATTACCATCTTTCAATGCCTGGACATAACCCAAATTAGTCATAAAGACCGGGATTTTCAACAGTTCGATACTATTAATCACCGCTTCATTCAAATATTGCTGTACATGCTGTACTGGCATACGCTCTTCCACTGCTTTCCGTTTCAACGCAAGCGCTTCTCCATACTTAGCCTGACGTTCAGGATCGGAATTCACCCATTCCGTAAATCGACGTTCAATATCTTCTTTTTGTTCCCGAACATGAAGCCGTTGTACTCCTCGGCTCATCCCTATGGAATTCTTCCAATAATTGGACGAACCGGCATATTTAGAAGCGTATTGAATCCGTATTTTCGGATCTGCCTGCATATCCTGTTTCAGGATATCCTGTCGAATTCCCCGAATCAATATTCGATTCGGATTGGACTGATTGAGCATCTCATCAATCTCATACGAAGACATATATCGTTTGGTACTGCCAGGGAAACCCATAATCATTGTAAAATCACCTTTCTTTACGCCTGCCAGCGAAATAGTCAAATGTTTGACAGGCTTCAAAGGGACATTGTCTGGAGAATAAGCTGCAGGATTCCCATCCTTATCTGCATAAATACGAAACAAGGAAAAATCTCCTGTGTGACGCGGCCACATCCAGTTATCGGTATCTCCTCCAAATTTTCCTATTGAAGAGGGAGGAGCACCTACCATACGGATATCATTATACACCTGAGTAACAAACAACATATACTGATTCCCTCCAAAGAAATCCCGAACAAAAGCCTGATAACCCGGTTTATCAGCATCTGCCTCTGCTACAATTTCCTTTGACAATTCCGCAACTCGAGCATTCCGTTCTTGCTCCGTCATATCATCCGTCAATTGAGGCACAATACGATCTGTTACATCTTCAATCCGTTTAATAAAAGTCACTGTTAAACCTGGCGTAGGGATTTCCTCTGCCTGAGAAAGAGCCCAAAAACCATTTTTTAAATAATCGTGTTCTACTGTACTATGCTGTTGTATCGCACCATAACCGCAATGATGGTTGGTCAAAACCAATCCCTGATCTGAAATAATTTCTCCAGTACACCCTCCACCAAAAATTACGATAGCATCTTTCAAACTACTCTGATTAACACTATAAATATCTTCGACTTTCAGTTTCAACCCGTTGGATTTCATCGCCTTGACATTCAATTTATTCAGATAAGGTAATAACCACATTCCCTCATCTGCCGAAGCTCTCAACGTTATTAACAGAAAAGACAATAACAATAATCCTACTTTTCTCATAACTTATTCTATTTTATTTCTCATTACTGAACAGATACATCTTGAAGAAGAGACAACTCATCTTGTCGATTGTAAAACCGAACATGATGACCTATATATATCTCTTATCTGATCCAATAAATACTTATACTCCTCATTAAACTTTGTCCAAATCTAACGTTGCATAAACGTTTCAACCTGTTCTACCGTATAAGGAATTCGTTTTTTACCCAATATTTTCTTACCATTTTCGGTAATCAACACATCATCTTCAATACGAATACCTCCCAAACCTAATATTTCACGCACTTTATCATATTGTATAAAATTGGAATGAATCTTCTGTTTCTGCCACTTATCCAACAATGCCGGAATAAAGTACATCCCCGGTTCCACAGTAATCACATGACCAGGACGTAACATCTTACCCATACGTAAAGAAGCCAAACCAAATTGATCGGAACGTTCTACCGTCTGATCATAACCGACATTATTTTCTCCCAATCCTTCCATGTCATGCACATCCAGTCCCATTTGATGTCCAAGTCCATGAGGCATAAATAAGGCTCCTGCTCCTCCAGCTACAGCATCTTCTGTATTCCCTTTCATTAGTCCCATAGACTTTAATCCGTCCACCAAAACTTTCATTGCTTCAAGATGTACACTTTTATATGTGATTCCCGGTTTAATCAAATCCATAGCCCGGTCAATCATCCCTACTACAATAGAATACATATCTCGTTGCAAAGAAGTAAACTTTCCGGATACAGGAAATGTACGAGTATTATCACTACAATAATTCAAAACGGTTTCTGCCCCCGCATCAATCAACAAAAGCCGTCCATTTTCCAATTTCCCCGAATGATTATGATTATGTAAGGTTTCCCCATGCTGAGAAACAATATTATGGAAAGAAACACCGGCACCTTTGGATAAAGCTACTCCTTCTATGGCTCCTGCAATATCCCGTTCATACAAATGTTCCCGGCAAATACGCATGGCTGTAGTATGCATCTCATATCCAATATCACAAGCTCTTTCTATCTCTTCAATCTCCTCATGACTCTTGATTTCTCTAAGCGATATCACTGCCTGCAAAAGTTCACGAGAGACATAATCAGGTTGAGCTGACACATTAATCCCCAATAGATTTTGCAAAAACAATTTATTTGCTGCACGATACTGAGGCAAAAAATGAATTTTACGACCTTGACGCATCGCATTCTGAATCGTTAACTGAAGTTCCCGCAAAGAATAAGTAGAAGTAATACCCACTTCTTCTGCTTGTTCCCTCAACGAAGGAAGATTTCCCATCCAAATAATATCATCCAGTGAATAATCATTCCCATAAATACAGTCATTATCAGCCTCTACATCCAATACTCCCACATAATCAGGATGATTCAACCCAAAGAAATAAAGGAAATTACTATCTTGACGGAAATGTCCTGTATTAGCAGGATAATTCACAGGTATTTCACTATTTCCAAGAATAAGGACAATTCCACTTTTAATTTTTTTACGTAGCCGATTACGACGCTCTATATAACAATCTTTCTTAAACATATATAATAAAGAATTTAATTTGTCAATTTTTCAAAGATACAAAAATTTCAAAAACAACTGTTCTTCTTTTTTAAATGAAAAAACCTATCACCCCATGAAACTCCTATTGAAAATATCCAACAACGATTCTCCTTCCCAGAAGGGATAGACAACTAAGAGCCTTTTCTAAGTCCAAAATGAAATTTCGGAACATTTAATTACCTTTGCAATTTCTAATTCAGATAAAATTTCAATGATTACAGTATCCAATTTAGAAGTTCAGTTTGGTAAACGCGTCTTATTTAAAGATGTAAATTTAAAATTTACTCCGGGAAATTGTTACGGAATCATCGGTGCAAACGGAGCAGGGAAATCAACTTTTCTACGAGTATTAAGCGGAGAAATAGATCCATCAAAAGGAAGTGTTGCTTTTGGTCCTGGAGAAAGACTGTCTGTGCTTAAGCAAGACCATTTCGAATTTGATGAATATACAGTATTGGATACAGTACTAATGGGGCACACTCCTTTGTGGGACATCATTAACAAAAAAAATGCTTTATATGCCAAACCGGATTTTTCTGAAGAAGATGGAGTGTTGGCAGGAGAATTAGAAGAAAAATTTGCAGAAATGGATGGCTGGAATGCAGAAAGCGATGCAGCCAATCTGTTAAGTGGTCTCGGTATTCAAGAGTCTTTACATTATCAAACAATGAAAAACCTGAACGCCAAAGAAAAAGTACGTGTTCTATTGGCTCAAGCTCTTTTCGGAAAACCGGACAACTTGCTATTGGACGAACCGACCAATGATTTAGATGTAAATACCATCATGTGGTTAGAAAATTATCTATCCAATTTTGAAAATACGGTATTAGTAGTATCTCATGACCGACACTTTCTCGATTCTGTCAGTACCCACATTATTGATATTGATTATAACGATATCAATCTGTTCTCCGGGAATTACAGTTTTTGGTATCAGTCCAGCCAATTAGCTTTAAAACAACAGCAACAACAAAATAAAAAAGCTGAAGAGAAACGGAAAGAATTAATGGAATTCATTTCCCGGTTCAGTGCCAATGTTTCAAAAAGCAAACAGACGACCAGCCGAAAAAAAATGCTCGAGAAACTGAATATAGAGGAAATTCGTCCATCTATGCGAAAATACCCGGGCATCATCTTTCAACCTGAACGGGAACCTGGAGATAAAATATTGGCTGTAAATGATTTGAGCAAGACAATAAATGGAGAAACCCTATTCAAAAACATTTCATTTACCATCGAAAAAGGAGATAAGGTAGTATTTCTTTCCCGAGAACCTCGTGCTGTAACCGCTCTTTTAGATATTATTTACGGGGAAACGGAACCGGATAATGGCATGATTGAATGGGGAATTACCATCAAGCGTTCTTATCTTCCTTTAAACAATGCACCTTACTTCAATAACGAATTGAGTATTATTGACTGGTTGGCCCAATATTCGTCAGATACCAGCGAGCTGTTTCTTCGAGGATATTTAGGGAAAATGCTGTTTAGTGGAGAAGAAATCTATAAACCTGTCAATGTATTGTCTGGAGGAGAAAAGATGAGATGTATGATTGCCAAAATGATGATTGAACAATCCAACACTCTGATACTCGATTCTCCTACCAATCATTTGGATTTGGAATCCATACAGGCTTTCAATAATTCTCTTGTATCCTACAAGGGAATTGTATTAATGACTTCCCATGACCATGAATTCATTAATACAGTAGCTAATCGTATTATAGAAATTACGCCCAACGGGATGATTGACAAATATACGGAATATGATGAATACCTGATGAATGAGCGTATTCAAGAAAATCTGAACAAATTATATAACCACTAATATGCGTTAATACATCATCATTCTATAAAAAATTTTATCCTCTTTCATAGAGAATTTACAATTTACGGGGGGACTGATAAAAGTCATAGACAATTTCAATAACTCCAAAAATAATTTCACGTTATTTTATTGATAATTCAAAAAGAAAACACCTCTTTGATTATCAATAAAATAACATTACCTTTACACCCGAATAAAAAACATTTGTTTCTTTTGTAAAACATACTTTTTACTTATTGAAACACGTTATATACAGAGTGTGTCAATAATTTCTGAATTACTTTATGAACACAGTCTCTTATCGAAAAAACGAGAATTTAACGACCATTAAAGAAGCTTGGCCAGGAAACAAAGTAATCAAAGGATGTTTTACCAACCAAAATGCTTCTGCAAAACACGGAATTGGGAGTATATTAAAATGGAGACTATCTCCTAATCCTCAAAGAAAGGAAAAAAAACGAGAAAAATGGAACCCTGAAATTTGCTTTTTGCATACCTTGGAAGATATTTCAGGAAATGTTTTGGTATGGTTGGGACACAACTCCTTTTTCATGCAATTAGGAGGGAAAAGAATCCTGTTCGATCCCGTTTTTTATCATATTCCTTTCGTTAAACGGCAAAGCAAACTTCCTGTTAATCCCCGGATCTTTTCCAATATTGATTATGTACTCATCAGTCATGACCATTATGACCACTTGGATAAAAACAGTATTCGGCAAATCTATAAACAAAATCCTCAAGTTACCGTATTCTGTGGATTAGGAGTTGGAAAATTACTTAATAAATGGTTTCCCAACATCAATACAATTGAAGCCGGATGGTACCAACAAATTCAGGAAGAAGACTTAAAACTGACCTTCCTGCCTTGTCAACACTGGGGAAAACGATCTGCCTCCGATGGAGGGAAAAGGTTGTGGGGAGCTTTCATGATAGAAGGAGACGGTCTGTCTATATATTATAGCGGAGACACAGGATATAACAATCATTTTCAGGAAATTATCCCTCTTTTTGGGAAAGTAGATTATGCTTTGGTAGGAATTGGAGCATACAAACCAAGATGGTTCATGCAACCCAATCATATTTCTCCATACGAAGCATTGGATGCTTCTTGTGATATGAATGCAAAAGTCACAATCCCCATGCATTACGGAACTTTCGATCTCTCAGACGAACCATTAAGCGATCCTCCTGCTGTTTTCCGGGAAGAGGCTGACAAACGAAATATCAATATACAGATTCCTCTATTAGGAGAAATTGTCAATTTAACCAATAACAACTTGTAACTATAACTTGCATATCCCTTAGCATGGACAAAAACTTATCGGTAATTATCGTAGCCGGAGGAAGTGGCCAAAGAATGCAAAGCAACATTCCAAAACAATTTCTAATATTAGGGAATGAACCGGTCTTAATGCACACCATACGTCGCTTTGCTTTATTCGAACCTACCGAAGAAATTATTGTTGTACTTCCAGCATCCCAACTCTCTACATGGGAAGAATTGTGTTATACATACCATTTCAATATCAAACATACACCCGTTATCGGAGGAAACAATCGATTTGAATCCGTCCGGGCAGGATTAAAAATTTGCAATTCGAATAATGAATACATTGCTGTACACGATGGAGTACGTCCTCTAATTTCTGAAGAATTACTCCTCAGAACGTACAACCATGCAATATCATATGGAAATGCCGTTCCTGCCATCGCTGTTACAGATACCTTACGTTACCTAAATCCTTCTGAACAGGGTGGAAACAAAAGCGTAAACCGAACATTGTTCCGCGCCATACAAACTCCTCAGATTTTTCAAACAAAATCACTGCAAGCCGCATACAAACAACCTTTTCAATCCCATTTTACAGATGACAGTTCCGTACTCGAACAGTGGGGAACAACCATTCATCTCTCTGAAGGAGATTACAATAATATAAAATTGACCAATCCTTTGGATTTAATAATCGCCAGACATCTGCTTAATACAGGAAAATAAAGGAAATGATTATTGAAAAATCTTTCAAAAAGTACTCTTTCTTCTCTTTTACAAAGATTTACTACCAAGAAGTTTTTTGAAAAAAAGAATAAAAATATTTCTTTGTCAAATAAAAAGATTATCTTTGCAACTCAATTCAATTGGAAATTTTATAGATAAATTTAACTAAATCAACTATGACTAAAGCGGATATAGTAAATGAGATTGCAAAAAGTACTGGCGTTGAGAAAGCTCAAGTACAGCAAATTATTGAAGCATTTATGGAAAGCGTAAAAGGTTCCTTAGCTAAGAACAATAACGTGTACTTAAGAGGTTTCGGCTCATTTATCGTAAAAAAACGCGCACAAAAAGTGGCCAGAAATATTTCAAAAAATATTACAATTACGATTCCCGAACACAATATTCCGGCATTTAAACCGTCTAAAAGTTTCGTGATTGATTCCAAAATTTCCAAATAACGACAGTTATCAATTAAGTTCAACCATAAAAATTTAAAGCCATGCCAAGCGGAAAAAAGAGAAAAAGACATAAAATGGCTACTCACAAAAGAAAAAAACGTCTAAGAAAAGACAGACA
>CASFOM010000292.1 GCA_949296295.1 uncultured Alistipes sp.
AAAAGAGCAGGAGCGTTTTGAATTTCATGATTTTTGGCGTAAAAAGGGGGATGATATTAAAATAACCATTTATTTGCAGTCGATTAAACAACAACAGCATCAACGACAAAGCAAACCCTGTGTATTCCCGGAATTTAATCTTTGGGGCTGTTTTTTAGCCCATCTCTGTTGATATTTAATTTTCCTTTGTTATAATGTTTATATCTTTCAACAGGTTTTCACTGTCATATACCTGTATGCCTTTGACCGTATTTGCAGGAATGGTTTTCAACATTTCTTGCGATGTTGTTTTTTCTCCATCTATATATATTTGTCCTACCGTTTTCCTTAATACTTCTATACTGCTGTTTTTTTGAATTAAGAATCCGGGGATTTTTTTCAGTAATTTGTCAGTGGTCGTTTTTTGAGCTATTTTTAATTTGGTTAAATTGTATTGAATGGTATCTCCTTTTTGCGAAATGACTATGAAATTTTCTTGATTGTTCTTATCAGTTGTTCCGAATGGTATTATATAGGGCATTAAATAATATATTGCGGCATTTTGGTTTTGTAAAGGAGTGAAAACCAATGTATCCATTCTGTATGCTTTATAAGCTGCTTCGATTAGGTAGGTTTCGTTTTTGACAAATCCGGAAAATAAAAAATTTCCATTTTCATTTGTTATCCCATTTTGCCGTATTTCGGGTATTGATAAGCATACGCCTTCCAACGGTTTATGAGTAATATAATCTTTAATAGTTATTACTCCCCATGCTGTTTTTTTTTGTGTAGCAGATTGTGCATAGAGAGATGAATTTATTATTCCTAAGCAAGGAACTAAAAAAAATAGTAAATTGAGTTTCATGGTTTTTTTATTAGAGTTTCTTTAAACAAAGATAATGATTATTGTAAAGAAAAAATAGTATTGTATATATTATTTATTGTTTTTTGTATTTTTTTCTCCAGGGATTGAAAATATTTTTTACTCATATTAGTTTACGTATGTTTTTATTGAATGTATCCTCCGCCGTATTTATCTTCAATGCCATGTAATTTTTCTTGCTTACATATTAAAAAAGGTTGTGTCAAAACAATAATTTGACACAACCTTTTTGTTTTATTGTGAAAAAAATAATAATTCTTTGCAGAATGTTTTATTTTTTTAATGTAGTTCCTCCATATCCGGGTTTTGCGATTTGTTCAGCGGCACAGATAACCACCCTGCTTACTCCGTGATTGATCGCCTGAAAAGCGTTATCCAATTTAGGAATCATTCCGTCGGCCACGATTCCTTTTTGTTTCAAATCGGCATATGCATCCGGCGTAATTTCAGGAATTACGGAATTTTCATCGTTTATATCGGTCAATACACCCCGTTTTTCAAAACAATATACCAATTCCGTTTCGTAATACCGAGCCAGAGCTACGGCCATTGTCTGAGCTACGGTATCCGCATTGGTATTCAAAAGAGAGTCGGCTTTTGCTTCCAAAGTGATGGGGGCAATCACAGGCATATATCCGTTATCGATTAACATCTGAGCCGTTTTTATATTCACCCGTTCCGGGATGGGATCTCCGACATATCCGAAATCGATGGGTTTTGCCGCCCGTTTGTTGGAAGGTATCAAAGCGCCGTCAGCTCCACATAATCCAAAGGCGTTTATCCCCCGTTGTTGCAATGCCGCTACAATCTTTTTATTGACTAATCCGGCATAAACCATGGTTACTACCTCCAACGTTTCAGCATCGGTTACTCTTCGTCCGTCAATCATTTTCGATTCGATACCCAATGCCTTGGAGATGGCCGTTGCCACTTTCCCTCCACCGTGTATCAATATCTTAGGCCCTTCTAACTTGGCTATTTCATCCAGAAAAAAGTTTAACTTTTCGGGATGATCGACTACATTACCGCCTATTTTGATAATTTTCAGCATATTGACCTTTTTACAACAGTTGTTTGAACGCCTCGAGGAAGGTGTCGCAATGTTCTTTGGAAATGTTCAGAGCGGGTAATAACCGGATAACATTCTTTTTGCTGGAGGACCCGACAAATATTTTATGGTCGAACAACAGTCTCTTTCTCAAAGGAGCGCTGTCTTCCATATCCAATTCAATACCAATCATCAGTCCACGTCCCCGAACGTCGCGGATATTGGGTAACTTTTTCAACTCCGTAGTCAGATAATTTCCTGTTTTTCCGGCCTGTTCAATCAATCCGTCTTGCTGTATTACTTCCGCAACCGCCAAAGCAGCGGCGCAAGCCAAATGATTTCCTCCGAAAGTGGTTCCCAACATTCCGTATTTAGGAGCAATATGAGGAGCTATTGAAAGGGCAGCTATGGGGAAGCCGTTTCCAATTCCTTTGGCCATGGTATAAATATCCGCATTTACTCCGGCCCAGTCGTGGGAATAATATTTTCCGCTTCTTCCGCATCCGCATTGTACGGCATCTGCAATGTATAAAGCACCGTATTTATCGCATAAAGAGCGAATTTTTTTCAGGAAGCTTTCCGAAGCGACCACAATCCCTCCTACACCTTGTATTCCTTCTATGATTACTCCAGCAATTTGTTCTCCCTGTTGTTTGAAGGTTTCTTCCAGCGCTTGTTCGTCGCCATGAGGAAGAAAAATGACATTGTCGGTTCGGTTTACAGGGGCTACTATTGCCGGGTTATCGGTAGCAGCTACTGCTAAGGAAGTACGTCCGTGGAAAGAGCCTTTAAAAGCAATGATTTTTTTTCTTCCGGTAGCGAAAGAGGCTAATTTCATGGCGTTTTCATTGGCTTCAGCTCCTGAATTACACATGAAAAGCTGGTAATCCGGTTTTCCGGACAGTAATCCTAATTTTTCTGCCAATTCCCGTTGAGGAGCAATTCGAACTGAGTTTGAATAGAATCCTAATTTGTTAAGCTGTTCTGTTACTCGTTGTACGTAGTGAGGATGAGTATGTCCGATGGATATTACAGCATGTCCGCCGTACATATCTAAATACCGTTGTCCTTGGTCATCCCACACGTAGGAACCTAATCCCTTTACAATCTCCACATCATAAAGGGGATATACGTCAAATGGTTTCATCTTTTCTCTATCTCTAAAAAGCCAGAGGCTTCAGTTTCAGTCCGGCCCGTTCGTCGAGTCCGAACATCAGATTCATATTTTGTACAGCTTGTCCGGACGCCCCTTTTAACAGGTTGTCTATGGCACTCATGATGAGTAGTTTGTTCCCGTGTTTTTCGAGGGACAGGACTGCTTTATTGGTATTCACCACCTGTTTCAGGTGTATGTTTTTATCGGCCACGAAGGTAAATGCAGCCTCTTTGTAGTATTCTTTGTATAGGTTTACCGCTTCCTCTAAGGAGAGGTCACATTCCGTATAAATTGAAGCGATGATGCCCCGCGGAAAATCCCCTCTGTAAGGAATAAAGTCAATCTCTCCTTCGAAAGAGGGTTGTAAAGCATGAATCGTCTCTCCTATTTCGTTAAGATGTTGGTGCGTGAAATTCTTATACGTAGACAGGTTGGCATGTCTCCAGCTGAAATGGGAAGTTCCTGTCAGT
>CASFOM010000293.1 GCA_949296295.1 uncultured Alistipes sp.
GTATCTGCTTCATCAATATTATCAAAAGCCGCTTCTAAATCCAATACTGGCAAAGCAGCAAGAACATTTTCTTTTTTTTGAGCAGATTCTCCGCAAGAGAAAAGGAGAAAAACAAAAATGATGTAAAAAAGGTGTTTCTTCATGTCTTTTTAAAGGTTTGTTGTTAAACGAAAGAGGTTAATTATTTTTTTAATTCCGCCACCATGATAACGGGATTGTCATCTTCTCGTAAGTTCAGGTAGTCCCGGAGCGTATCATCCACAGAAGGACTTGTTATAAAAATAAGTTTTTCGTTGCAGACAGACATTAGGTTTATCTGTATGATTCGGTTATCAGGGAGACGATAGTTGAAATTCCCTAAAGAGTTCAATAAAGTGTATTTTTCAATTTTTCGGGAAGCTACCAAACGTCCTGTTTCGTGATTCCATATCTGTAATCGGGAATAAGCGATAAAGGAGTAGGGACCGACTTCCTTGTAATGAAGAATATCAATAGGTATTCGGTCGCTTTTGTCATTTAGCATGGGAGCATGTTTCCCCCGATGTAAAATCAGATATGGTTCTATGGTTCGTTTTGGAGTAATCCGAAATAATGTGTCGTTATAACTTTTCATAAACCAGAGGTGATTGTCGGTAAAGAAAATTCTTCGAAGATTTAATTTCACCATTATCTGCCTGTTTTCATCCGGATTCGGTCTTTTCTCTCCTGCTTCTTTTAGTTCCCGGACGATATTTCCCAAAGAATCTGTAAACCCTAAGAAGGTGGAATCTCCCGGGAATCGTTCGTATTGATTGACAAACACAAATCCGGAATCATGGGGATACATATTCCCAACATACAATAAACGGTTGTTTTTAAAATCACGAATCCAATCTCCATTTTGATTCTTGATCACCATTTTATAATCAGCGTTTATCATAATACGTTGGTTGTTTTGAAAAGGAATAACATGATTTAATGTACCTGTTAATTCTCCAGGACCTTTTCCCTGCCAGGCGATGGGTTTGATAAAATGCCCGCAGGAATCGAAAAGAAATACAGATTCTTTATTTCCCCAGATTCTGTAAATCAAGAAATGATTTCCTGTTAACAAAGCAGTCCAGATTCCTTGCCCTATCAGACAATCATCCGTAGTTTCCAAAGGAATAAACCGTTCATTGGTAATGATATCGTTCCATAGAAAGGAGGTATCTGCTTCATCAATATTATCAAAAGCCGCTTCTAAATCCAATACCGGCAAAGCAGCAAGAGCATTTTCTTTTTTTTGAGCAGATTCTCCGCAAGAGAAAAGGGAAAAAACAAGAATGATGTAAAAAAGGTGTTTCATGGTAGTAAAGAATGAACATAAATAAAATAAGAGAGAAGGAAGGAATGGGACACTATATAGCATGGAAATAGTTGCTATGCAGGGAATATGGAAATAAATACGGTTTTCATAAGCACCTCTCTTTCCAAATGAAATTTCTGGTGTAAATATAATATTTCTTTTAAAAAAAGAAATATGATTTTTTTAAAATTTTATTCTGTAATTATTGTTTTTTTATATCATTCTTTTTGTTTGTCGGGGTGATGTTTCAATATGTTTTTCGGGTTTTCCATAAAACATCCGTTATATTTGTCTGATAAAAGCCAGTAGTCATGTTTGAAACCGAATTGAAAGCACGTATTTCAAATCGCCGAAGCCTGCTGAAACTGTTGCAGGAGAAGTCGATTGTTCAAAAACAAGAAAGTATTTATGAAGATACTTATTTTGACCGGGAAGGAGATTCTTTAACCCGAACAGAGCAGGAATTGCGGTTAAGAATCATTAAAAGAGACGGTACATTTTTCCGAAGCGTATTGACTTATAAAGGGATTCCTTTTGATGAAGTTTCCAAATCCAAACCGGAATATGAGACTGTTGTAGAGAGTCCCGATATGATGCGTGAAATATTGCTTCACACAGGATATAAACCTTGTCTCTCTTTTATTAAGGAATGTATTGAAGTTTCCTTGTATTATCAGGAACATCTTTTGTCGGTTACCTGGGTTCGGTTGCCGGAATCGGGAGATCAATTTGTTGAAGTGGAGACAAAGACGGAAAAAGAAGAAGAAACGCCCATGCTTTTTCAGGTTCTTTACGCATTTTTGGAGGAATTGGGTATTGAAAAGTCTTCCGTCACTTCTGAATATTATACCGATTTAATTCGTCAATACCGTAAAAATTTAAATAAATAGCTTTTTTAGAAAAATTAAAAATCTGTTTCTGCTTTTTTGAATGGAAACTTATGTCTGTTGCTTTGAGCCTTTGGGGAATACTTCCCTTTATCAGACAGTTTGCTGTTTTCTTGCTCAACAAACCGGAACAAAAGATAAAAACGACCTTCAAATTATTCGGGAATAAGGAGAAACAGCTTCTGGGAAAAAAGGGGTGGCTTTCCTCCCTGAGCCACCCCAACTCCCTGACGGTCATAATCCCCGTCCTCCGTCAGGAAGCGAAAAATCTCCAGACAGCCAGCAACAACAAGGAGACTGCTGCTGCGCCACCCAAAATCAATAATCCCGTACGCCATGCATAGCGGGTTTCTCTTTGTTCGCGTTCCTGGATACGTTCATACGCTTCCTCATACGCTTCTGCGCTCATCCCTTTCCTGGGATTCCTGGGAGAGCCGGCGGTATCCTTCAAATATCTCTCCCGCGTATGTTCAATCCGTTCACGGCGTTCTTGTTGCTCTTCTCTGGCTGCTTGCAAACGCCGTATCATATCAAGTACATGACCTGCAGAACTCATGGGAACCTCCTTTTTTTTGGGTTATTTCTTCAAATTTAAAAATAATTTTGTGAAAAACAAAATTATTTCAATATTTTTCCATTTTTATTTTTATTAGGAGATTTTTTTCTTCTTTTTTCTTCTAATTTTTATCTTGTTAATCCGGTGAGATTCGGCAGGAGAAACTCTCTCCAATATTCAATGCTCAGGATTCTGATATGCTTACTCCCGATGATGAGCAAACCACTTCTCGACTTTCTCCGGGAGAGAGCCGTACCACAGGCATTTCAGAAGATACCATATAGGTATGATATTTCTTTCTGGCTGTTGCCGACGATTCGGAGAAGATACGAACATCGGTAGTGAACAGGGTGGGATTGGTTAAACGGAGACGTACGATGCCGTGACTGTCCGGTAACCGTTCGACACGTATCTGATCAAAAACAGCTACCACCTCCTGATCCGGCTGTACATAAATACCCGGCAGTTGGGCAGCTGTAAGCAGAGCGGCTGTTTCTACCCAGGAACAGGAACCGAAAATGTTGCTGCCGATGGCTCCTTTCCCTTCCCAATCACTTAAATTGACACGTTCGCATACTCCTCCAGGAGGCATCCCGGCAATGGGACGGTCGGCTCGACTGACGTATTGCGGAAATCCATGCGCTATGTCAGATAATAATTCCAATGCCCGCATATCTCCGGATACACGAAAATATTTCAACAGACAGTCTCCTGACCAGGTACAAATACCGGGAGCACTGTGCTTATTGGCTACGCTGGCCCAAACAGAACCGCAGGAACGTGCGTCAAGGGCTCCCAAAGTGGAAGAGGCAGGGAATTGAAAATCATAGGAGACGGTCCAGCTGGCACAAACAGGCAGTAAGTCAGCGGCATATTTCAACCATTCCCGGCTTCCCGTAACTTCGTAAAGAGCCATGAATGATTCGAACAAACCAAAGGCTGATTCGCTGTCCGGAGCAGAAAGAATTTCACCGGGCCCTGCCGTAGTATATCCTTTCCGTACAAAATTTTCGTAATAACTACGGGCAGAAGCTTCTGCTGCTTTTAAATAGTCCGGCTCTCCCCAGGTTCTGGAAGCTAAGGCCAGTCCTCCCGGAACAATGGCCCCGGAAACGGACCCTCCAATCAACAACTCTCCCGTCTTTACATTCACAAACTGTCCGAACTGTCCGTATTCTTTCCATAAACGGAGAAAAGCATCCGCCTGTTTCTTCAATCCTGTTTTCCATTGTTCCGGCACCTGCTCCCCATCGGCTGTAATCAAGTCAAATTGACGTTGTGCCATATAGAGCCAGTCTCCCTGTGACCGAACCAGACATTCGTCATGTTCCAAAGGAGTGCCGTATCCGAAGCTGACAAAGGAGTTGCCGTCGCCATAGGCGTTGAAAAATCCGGAAGGAGTTTGTGTCCGGCTGAAGATGGCCTCTATGTTGCGACGGGCACGCTCCTTTTCCATAGGTGTCCCATGCATCAACATCGGGAGGGTCGCCTGTCCGCCCCCTACCCAGCCAAGTTGCCAGATCTGATTCCAGGTACGGCCCGGGCCTGGCTTGCTCAGACTGAACATATCGATTGTTTCATCCCATCGTTCTTCCTGGAACAGACGGTTTACCTGACGGTACATCTCGCTGAGGGGGAGTGTCTCTATTCGTTCGGAAGGATTCAATGCCTTGCGTACAGACAAGAACCGATGCATCAAATCGGTCCGTTCCGGAGCCCGGAAGCGATAGATTCGAAGATGAATGGATAAGCTGTCTCCTGCCTGCCAGTCTGCTGCGTGGTCTTCCGACGGTCCATATCCGGAATATCCTACCCGAAAGGTTCGGACTGCCGGAGCGGAAAGGGTAAAGCGGGCGGAGGTACGTGTTGAATCCTCCTCTATGGTCATTCCGTAATTTCCCAAACGGGAGCCTTGCTCAGTGAGTAAAATCCATCCTTGTCGTTCTTCAGGAGCATGAAAAGCCATCAGAGGAGTGGCGGCATTTCCCGTCTCTATTTCAATCTTTCCGGGGCCGGGACCTGTTCCCAATGACGGTTGTTCGTTCGTTGTGGTGGGCATATCCAATCGCCATTCGCTTGGATCGTACCAGTAAGGGGGATAGCTGACCTGTTTTACGGAAAATTTATTCCCGTCATATACGGCTGCGGGAACAAAGACAAAATTTTCGGAATGCCATTCCGGGAAGGTGAATTCAATGGCTACCGCTGTCTGTCGGGCCTCTCCGGAGAGTAGTTTGTATGTAAATACATAATCGCACGCATCCTTGTCTCCTGATACTGTTTGGGTGTGTATGTCGAGGGACCACCGGCAGCCGTCGGGGGTGGTCACAGAGGCGTCGTTTTCAGCAGGAAACGCCTGTTGGTTCAATAGACGGGTGCCGTCATAACTGCGTATCCAGGAGGTTATGATTTCAGGGAAAGAGTGGGCCGAAAGGGGCCGGACCAGAATAGAAAGGACAATAAGACACAAAAATTTTTTCATCATACAGTTTGTTAGGTAAGTAATTGGAATCTGCTTGAATTTAAAAATCAGTTTGCTGTTTTGCGTCTCTTTTGGGCTTTTGTTCTGTTCTTCTCTTCATCAGATGCTTCATTGAGCAGAGCGAAGCAACTCAAAAACAGCCGTCAAATCACTTGAAAATAAATTCAGGCAGCTCCTTAATTAGGTTCGTTCTATAAGCAAAGATATAAAAGAAAGGGAGAATGGGGAAAGGATTGACAGATACGATTCGGGGAAAGAGTGAAAAAGAGCCCTTTTAGTTATTCAGAATATTTACTTCAAGAGAAAAAAGGGGCTGATGAACAAAGAAAAAGGAGGTGCCCAAGTTGTAATTGGACACCCCCTGGTTATATCGGTATTGATAAGGTAAATCAGTCGCTGTTGGCGGGTGATGTGTCAGAATAACCAATAACCCGGTTGCTCTTGAAATGCATATTTAAACAGATTTTGGTATTACACATCTTCAACGCCTTACATTTCGTTTATTCCGAATGCTGTTATTATTCTTCTTCCCCCTGAAGAAGCAGCGTCCGGCTGCCGGTGTCGTTCCATTCTACCATCAAAGCCCGGAAAGCGGCATAATCTGCTGGTGTAATCAGCCGTTTTTTCAGTTTCAAGGTACGTGATACGGTAACCTGTCCATCCGATTTCTTTACGGAAGAAACCAGTCGTCCCACAGTATTCTCTATCCGTTTCTCTCCTTCCGGAGTACAACAAACGGTTCCGGCGGGCAATTCAACAAGATAGTCGAGTGTTTCGTCCGGCAGATAAGGCAACAGTAAATTGGAGTGGCGAACACTGTTGTAGCTGTCGTAGGCGGTATGCAGAAAGCCACAACCCGGTACAGGCAATGTCAGGAGGGAGTATCCTCCGTCAAGAGATTCCCGGTTCAGGGTTCGTGTTCCGGAACAGGTCACACGTGTTCCCGAAGATTCCTTTACTTCTCCGTCGGTTCCCGGCAGCAGCAGGGAGACCGTATCCCCGACATAGGGAAGCGAGGCCCCTTCACAGGTGATTTGCATACGCGATTCCACCTTCGAATCCGATAGCTTCAAAGCTGCTTCATAAAGGAAACTTCTTGGTTCCGGATTGAGCTCCTGTACTTCTCCTTTTTTCAGGTCCCGCAGACAATAATATCCGGCAGCGGCATCCCCGGCCCGTCCCGGAGCCAGACGAAGCGTGCGTCCCGCAGCCGAGGTTTCTACCAGCAACGTTGCTATGGCGCTCAACCCCACTTCCTGGGAAGGAACGGAATAGGCTGCCAGCGGTTGGGCCGGCAATCCGGCAGCTGTCAGCAGGTCATACAGCAGAAGCGTACGTTCCGCATCGGTACCGTAAGCTGTGGCAATCACTTCTGCCACCGGACGAACGTGATAACCGGCCGCTTCCAATGATAAGGGGGAACGGGCAATATGCGTTCCGACATAGTCGGACAAAGCCCGTACTTTCGACCAGTCGTTGTCACACCCTTCGGTCAAACGGGAAGCCAAAGCCTTCACCGATTCGTCAGGAGTTGTGAAAACGGCGGATAGAGGTTGTAAGGCGTCAGCCGCAGAAGGGGCTGTTACCGCAGTCAGGAGAGGCACATCGCCTGCTGCCGCAGATACTTCCGGCTCTCGGGAAGCTGCCGGGAGGTTACGGAAAAGGTAATTTACCTGTTCCATGCCTCCTTTTCGGGAAACGGAGGGTTTCCCCGACAGGGCCAACAATTCCGAGCGGACAGTGGTGCCTTCGGGAGCGGAAAAGGTCAGGCGGTACTCCTTGACCGGAGAACTTTGTAGCAGAAAACGGCAGACATCAATGGTTGGACGGGCTTCGGCACGTGTTATGATGGAATAATCCAAAAAAATCGTCGCCCCTAACTCCAATCCCGTATGTACCACGACCATCTCCTTCAACCCGTTGTAGGCAGGTGCATCGGCAGCTGCCGCGGGCAATACCTCTACCAGGGCATTTTCCGGGGTTCGTATTATCGTGCCGTCTTTCTGACGGGTATGTGAGTCATGAATTATCAACTCCTGACAGGCAGGATTATATACGATAAAACTCTCTCCGTATGTACTGTTCATTGCCGTATGGGTGAACAAGGTCAGTTGTTTCGTACAACGGTATTCGAGGGAGCCGTCGGCTTGCAATGTCCACGATTCTGCCAAACGGTCATACCGCGCTTCCGGCGCAGCAGCTGCCCGGACAAGTCCCGGGAGCAAAAGCAAAAAAATCAGATATCTTTTCATGAATCGTATTATTTTCGAATGATGAGATAATTGCCGAACGCCTTATGAGCATTGACCGCCCGGCGGAATCCCTCCCAGTCGGAGGCTTCATAAACACGTTTTTTGAGGGCCAGACGCTGGTGCAGCGTCACACAACCTTCCTCCTGACTCAGAGAGCCGTCGAAATCGGCTGCAACACTTCGTTCTTCCGACTGGCGTCCTTCGCTTACCAACGTATATCCCTTGGGCAGGCGGATGGTTTCGTCCAACTCTACCAGTCGGGAACAGCCGTCCTTAAACCCGTACTTCCGTTCTTCCAAATTGGTGTCAATACGCAGGTAGGTCCGAACGGATTGATACAGCCCATTCATGGTCAGAGGTTTGAAAACCATTTCGGAATCACCCAGACGGGCATAGTCCGGAATCTCGTAGCGGAACACGATGCGTATGGGAGCTGCCTGATAATCTTTCGGGTTTTCCCCCCAATCCACTTCAATAAGACGGGCTTTGGAAGAGACTGCCAACAGTTGCTTTTCCATGGTGTTCATCCATTCCGTCTGCCACCCGGTGGTGAAGATGCGGCGAATGGAGGCGTCGGATTGCCCTTCCGCCGTAATGGTAAAGGTTCCGGTCAAGGTTCCCTGGCCGTCTATATCGTTCTCGGCAGTGATGCGTACATAATGATTTTCCGGAGCGGAGACAGGCGTAATCCGCAAGTCGGACCCTTCGGGAATCCCCGGCAGATAGTTCTGCTGCTGTTCTGCACTGCTCCATAATTCCCGGCAGAAAGGAACCCAGGTAGGGTCAAGCGGCATATAGGTACCGTCGGACAGCTTGACTACCGCTACGCAATGGTTGAAATGGTCGGCGGGGATGCGTTCTACGCGGCTGCCCGCCATGGTCATAGCCGGATAGGCTTCAAAACCGGCCATGCGTAGGAAAGAAATCAGCGTTCCCGCAATATCCTTACAAACCCCGCAACGGTCCGTATAGTTCATCTTCGTATTGTGCAGTGTAAATCCTTCACCTTCCCCCATCGTGATACCGGCATATCGGATATTGTCGGCTACCCAGTGGGTGAGTACGGCAATCTTATCCATCTCGCTCTCCTTGCCTTTGATTAATTCATCCACCTTTTTCTGAGCTTCGGGCAA
This sequence comes from uncultured Alistipes sp., assembly GCA_949296295.1. Classification (GTDB taxonomy): domain Bacteria; phylum Bacteroidota; class Bacteroidia; order Bacteroidales; family Rikenellaceae; genus CASDZK01. The sequence continues at coordinate 8,638 of CASFOM010000293.1, forward strand.
CGGTTCAAAACTGCCGTAATCTTCGTTGGTCTTGTGGAACCACAACGACTTGTCTTCCCAACGGGGCGTAGTGGAGAGCATCAGTTTTGGAGCGGCGTCGTAAAGATCCACCATATTGGGTTCCCGACGGAAAGGCATCAATCCCTCTACCGCAAAGGTGTAAACCTTTGTTCCGTTTTCGCCGTAGTGCATGGACGAGCTGCAGGCACCCTGATAAAATTGGAATTGCAACTCTTTTTCCGCCGGCAGAGAAACCCGGTAAACCTTACGGGCTGCCGGCGCGTCGCTCCAGAAAGGAATGATGTCATAAAATTGTCCGCGCATGGGAGGAACAAACCGTTCTTCATCATCCACTTCCGATACATCGGACAACAACGCATAGGTAAATCCCTTTTTGTCAATTTCATATTCTACCACGTCACCGGGTTCTAAAGCCCCCACTTCCAGCATGATTTGACGGGCTCCCCAATAGATGGCCCGGGCAGGAGCCACATAATCGCAGGCTTTGGTGACGTCCAGTTCTACCGTACTTCCGTCCGCCTTGTGTATTGCGGCGCGGCGGAACCGGGCAAAGGCGGTGAGGGGGTCGTAATCGTATTTCAATACCCGGCAGGATAATGCTCCGGCAGGAGATTGAACACGTATCGCCTTATAGACGGAGAAGGAGCCGGAACCGGCAGGAGTTACGGAAACTGCTGTACTGTCAAGCAGTATCACAGTACCGTAAGAAGCATATTCGGACTGCTTCAAAACGTTCTGCTCCAGCGTTTTCCAGGATTGTCCCTGCGCAGGCAACCACCCGGCAAGCAGGAAAAGCAGGAGCGTGTTTACAAGATGTTTCATCATATAGCTGTTACAGTTAATAGTTAAGACAATCTGTGGAGAGATGTATCGTATGACTGTTGCAGGGTTGTTTTTGTTTTTCACTCACACCTTTTTACGCTTCAGGAACGTTTTGATGTTCTGTCTTTTACCAACCCGGCCTCTTGCCAATGAAAAGGGCGCGTGCCAATTTCATGATGGGTCCTCCGACACCGATTGTGTTTTATCTACAAAGATAGGGAGAATTGTTGAATGATTCCAAACCGGGGGTAATTACCTGCGGAACAAACCTTGTTTTTCTTTTTTCTTGAAAAATGGTAAATTTATTGTCGTTTTTATCTTTTATATTTTTGGGAAACATGGATATTGAAACGTTCAGAAACTATTGTCTCTCTTTTCCGGGAGTGGAGGAAAGAATGCCTTTTCTGCATACGGTCCATCCGTACAATCAAAGCGTGTTGTGCTTTTATGTAGGGGGAAAATGGTTCTGTTGGGTGAATATTGACCTGTTTGATTTCTGTTGTCTGAAAAGCACTCCGGAAGAGTCTGCCGTTCTTCAGGAACGTTATGGCGGTGTTCAACCGGGCTGGCACATGAACAAGAAGCATTGGATCAGCGTCTTTTTCAATCAGGACGTCCCGGATACCGTTATTGAGGAATTGGTGAAAAAGTCGTATGAGCATATATTCTCCCGTTTGTCTCGGGAAAAGCGAAATTCAATCAAACTCCTCTCTTCCGTCTCCGGAAGGAGGGAAGAGATGCGGGAAGAATAAGAGAGGTCGTCTTTGGGGTTTCAATAAAGTAAGGAGAAGATACCCGTTTTTACTGGAAGAATCGGTGAAATCATTAAAATAAAGAATAAGTTATGATTTATGACAATCAGACCATTCGCCGGCAAGACCGGCTGTTGCCGCAGGCGGAAGCGGAAGAGTTGTTGCAAAAAGGGGAATACGGTGTCCTGTCCATGGTGGACGAGTCGGGAAAACCCTATGGTATTCCGGTAAATTATGTCTGGGATGGGACCGATATCCTTTATATCCATTGTGCCCCGGAAGGCCGGAAGTTGCGAAGCATTGCCGCCCATCCGGAAATATCGTTTTGTGTGGCGGGGCATACCCGGGTGGCTCCGGACAAGTTTACAACGGCTTATGAGAGTGTTGTCCTGACGGGTACCGCTTCGACGGGCTTGCCGGAAGAGGAACGGAGGAAGGCTTTGGAGCTACTGATAGAGAAATATTCATCCGATTTTAAGGAGACCGGATTGAAATATGCCGAGAAATCGTTTCATCGGACGGAAATTATCCGTTTGAAAATCGACCGGTGGTCAGGGAAATGCAAACGGGTAACATTCAGTGCCAAGTGATGACCGAATCTATGCTCTTAAGATACCCCTGCTTTTCAGGATAAGTCCGACCGGTGTTTTCAAGGAAGAATAAGTGTCTTTATGGCCGACAGTCCGGTTTGTTCCAGCCATTTGCCTGAAGTAAACATACTTGTTTTTAAAGTCTTGCGTCGGATTTTTTCTGATACACAGTAAGGCGGACTAAAAAGTGATTTTTGGGGAGTATTTATATTTGAATCCTCCGCTCTTGGCGGGATGCAAATATAACTTTAAATCACGACTCTTTAGTCCGCCTTATTTACATATCTATCGGTTGGGCCGTTACGCTCCCTCTCCCTCCTTTCCCTTTTTCTGAGGAGCGGTTGGTCGAGATGCAGCGACTTCTCTTCGGGATGATTCCGTATGAGGAGCCGTACTCTTCTTTTTATGTGGTACGGATGGCTTTCCTCCGGTTTTTCGAGAGGAGGCGTAACGGTGTCCTCCCTTCCCCGGGTGGTTTCTCCGTCGGTTCCCTGAACCTTTCTTCCCTTTACGGAGCTTAGGAGCATATTCCGGGGCTTCTCCCGCCTCTTCCGGCAAGGGGTTCTTTTCAATATCTCTGTCGATAAATCGTTCGATGAGGTAGAACCGGGTTTGATCTTCTTCGCTGACGAATGTTATGGCCGCACCATCGGCGTCAGCACGCGCCGTCCGTCCGATGCGGTGAATGTAATCTTCGGGATCGTGCGGAACATCGTAATTGACTACTAAGCCGATATCTTCAATATCAATCCCCCGAGCTACGATGTCCGTAGCGACCAACAGATTGATTTTCCCGTTTTTGAAGTCGAGCATGACCTCTTCACGCTGTTCTTGAGTCAGGTCGGAGTGCATGGCTGCTGCATTGAGACCTTGCTTTTTAAGGGTATAGGTCAGATTTTTTACCTTCTGTTTGGAGGAGGAGAAAATGATGCATTTCCCTGTTCCCGGCTGCTTGAAAAGAGATTTTATCAGGATGGGTTTCTGATGTTCGTAGCAGATGAAGGCCGATTGTCGGATGGCTTCATTGGGTTTGGAAACGGCAATGTTCACCTCGACAGGGTTCTGCAAGATTTTTCGGGCCAGCTCCCGAATCTTGGGAGGCAACGTGGCGGAAAACATGATGGTCTGACGTTGTTTCGGCAGATAGGAGGCAATCTGCATGATGTCGGCAGAAAATCCCATGTCCAACATACGGTCTGCCTCGTCCAAAATAAAATAGGCGACGTGGGAAAGATTTACCCCTCCGGTAGAGAGGTGGGCAATCAGACGTCCGGGCGTGGCGATAATCACGTCCGAACCCAATTGGAGAGCCCGTTTCTGCTGTTCCCATCCGGGACCGTCTCCGCCCCCATAGATAACAGCGGTAGAAACAGGTAAGAAATAGCCGAATCCGTCAAACTGCATCCCTATCTGTTGGGCCAATTCCCGGGTAGGGACCATGATGACGGCCCGTACTGCATTTTCCGGATTCCCTTCACGTACTAAACGGTCCAGAAGCGGCAACGAATAGGCAGCCGTTTTCCCTGTGCCTGTTTGGGCACATCCTATGATATCCTTTCCCTCCAGGATGACCGGAATGGTCTGTTCCTGTACGGGAGTCATCTCTTTAAAGTTCATGGCGTCGAGGCCCTGCATTACGTCCTCGTGTAAATCCAATTCATCAAACCTCATGACATCTCTTTTGGGCCGACAACGGGAGTCCGTGCGGCAATAAAATGAAAATATGAAGTATTCCTTCAGGCATACTTGGTGCAAAGATACGAAATAAAGCCTGTTTTCCCGCATCGGTCTCTTGGGGTGCAAGACAGGAACCGAAGTTTCCCATACAATCTTAAGGAGGATTTTTAGAAGAGTGTGTTTTTAATTTTATTGAAGAGGTTATTTTTGAAAATTCATGAAAAATAGTTATATTACGCTCAATCCGATTTTGTTCTACTTAAAACATAATTTCCATGAAACCCTTTGCCAAATTGTGGATTATTCTTTTGTTGGGAATAATCGGAATAGAGGGAGCGAAAGCTCAACCTTTACGGATATGTGTTGTCAATAATGGTTATTGGAACGGTAATTTAGAACGTTCCTTGTGCGGGAATATCCTTTTGCGGGATACTCTGTACGGTTCTACGAAGGTGTCGGGGGTACAGGCAGCTCCTTCGGGCAGCGGGGGATTCATGCAACCTATGCCCGATATTCAGGATTATACGGTATTGCAACGTCGAAGTTATGAATCGGCTCCGGTTTCCGGAACCGTTTTCCGTCATTGTCTGCTCTCTAATCGTCGTATGAAGGTAAACAAGAAGACGTATGACGATGCTTCTTCAGATTTATTAGTGGCAAAAGTATCACAGTTGCTCGAAGGAGAAACCTGTGAGGTGGTTTGTCTTACCAAAGCCGACTTGGCTCGTTGGTATGCAAAGGCGACTGATGATAAATATTATTATGTGGAGAATAGGTTTCGGAAATCGCCTCAAAGGCTCTGTGCCCTTTTGTCCGAACAATATCCTGCCGATTTTTATTTGATACTTACTTCCGCTCCCTGGCAAGTGGACCTTTATTCAACGCAGAATGCTCAGATTGCTCAAAAGCCTGTTACAGGAAAAATGTCATTGAGTTTTTGCCCGGAATGGGATATGTATGTTTCACAAAACAATTCTCTATGCCGGTTGGAGATTCCTGCTGTCTCGGAGCAACAACAATGGCTTTCCGTTGTCTCGGAAAAAGAACTCCCCAATCTCTCTCACTGGTTGTCCTCCTTGGTGGAGCAGGCTGCTTCCCAACCCGTTTCGTATATTCAACGCAACTTTTAATTTATTCCAAATTTTTAACCCCCTTGTAATTGTAAACTTCAAGAACTTTATCCAAAGGGTTGGCATTTTTCAGATATCCAGCCCAACACATAAACCAGCACCAGCCTGGTTGTTGTTTGATAACTTCAACAGAGGGAAGCTCGCCGCATTCGCCTATAGCTATAGGTTTACCTTGTGATAAGGTCTTTAGTTGTTCATATTCTTCCCTGGAATATTTACCGCTGTAAATATCGGTTGCCAAAATATCCACAACATCAAGTCCCGGGAAGAAATCTTCATATTCACCGACATCAGAATTTCTTATTTCATTCGCATTCCACACCCAAATCAGATTATTCAGTTTGTGATGATTGGTGAAATAGTTATACATGTTTCGGAATAAAAGCTTATACCCTTTTTCTCCTTTTTTACCTCCCCACCAAAACCATTTGCCGTTCATTTCATGGTAAGGTCTCCATATAACGGGAATGTTATTGTTTTGAAGAATCTTTAAATATCCGGCAATTACGTCAAGTTGGGATAACCACTTGTTATATATTTCGGTCCCAGGTGTAACCAGGTCGTTCCATTGACTGTCCGTTAATTCGTTCTGTACACTTTCCTTCCATCCGTTTGGCTCGTCATCGATAGGGCGTACGGCATGCCACATAAGGGTTATTATATGGCCTTCCTTATGTTTTTTTATGGCTTCTTTGATTATTTTGTCTCTGTGAATAATCCCATCCTGTCCATCATAGGTAAATCCGAAATCCTGTCCCCAAACGAAAGCTTTTTTCCCTGTAACAGCGTATACTTCTTCCGTGTATTGGGAAATTGTTCCCGGATAATTATGTTGACCTGATAAAATCACCTTTTTACTGCTTTCCTGAAGGAACGCATAAAGTTCCTGAGCTTCGTCTGTTGCATTTTCATTAACAAGCCGAATAAATTTGTCACTGTTTGTATCACAGGCAGACAACAGGAAAGATGTAATAAATGCGCAGCATACCAATAATTTTGTCTTCATGCTTTGAAGTCGTTTGATTTTTATTCAAAATGAATAGCAGCCTTTTATAAGTAAATTAATTTGTAGAGCAATACTCAATCAATTTTACCGATAAATGAGGACAAGTTATGAAAAAAACTATAAGTTCAATAAAAGAGCTATAAATTCATAAGAAAGCGGAAACATTGTCTTGAAAATATCATGAGTGCTGCTTTTTTCTTCTGATTTTTTACTGAGGACCAGGTGCCAGCAGCATGGTTCCTCAGAAATTTTTTTGGGGAGATATGTTTTTTTAATAGTGGTAAAAATAGAAACTGTTTTTAATTTTTATAAACAACGGCTATCCTAAAACAGGATAGCCGTGTCTGTAAATTATGATGGAATAAAAATTAAAAAGGGGTTATGGACATTCTTTATAGTTGCGTTTTGATGCAACAGATTGTCAATAGAAACATATTGGTCATTTATTTCTGTCGGAAATAAATCTGCATGGGTACCCCTTCGAAGTCCCAATTTCCCCGAATCTTATTTTCCAAAAACCGTCGATAACTGTCTTTTACATATTGCGGTAAATTGACAAAAAAGGCGAACTGCGGGGTTGGAGTAGGTAATTGTGTTCCGTATTTGATGCGGACATATTTCCCTTTTATGGAGGGGGGAGGCGTATTCTCTATGATGGGTAACAGAAATTCGTTGAGCTCGGAAGTGGGAATGCGCCGGCAACGGTTTTCATATACCCGCATGACGGTCTGTAAAACATCATGAATACGTTGTTTGTTCAATACCGAAGTAAAGACTATGGGGACATCGTTGAAAGGAGCTAATTTCCGTTTCAGCTCTTCGGTATAGATTTTCATCGTATTCGATTCTTTCTCTATCAAATCCCATTTATTGACGACAATGACACATCCTTTGCGGTTTTTGACAATCAGATGAAAGATGTTCATATCCTGAGCTTCAATACCTTGGGAAGCGTCCAGCATCAAGACGCAGACATCGGACTCTTCAATGGAGCGGACAGAACGAAGGACGGAATAGAATTCCAAATCTTCCGTTACTTTGGTCTTTTTCCGCAATCCCGCCGTATCAATCAGATAAAAATCAAATCCGTATTTGTTGTATCGGGAAAGGATGGAATCCCGAGTCGTTCCTGCTACGGGAGTGACGATGTTCCGTTCGGTTCCCAACAAAGCATTGGTCAGCGAGGATTTTCCTACATTGGGGCGTCCTACCACCGCTATTTTGGGAAGGATTAACTCTTTCTCTTTCTCGGTATCCTTCTGTTCGGGGAAGAGAGCAACCAACGCGTCCAGCAAGTCACCCGTTCCGCTTCCGGAAACGGAGCAAAGGCAGTATGGATCTCCTAATCCTAATCCGTAGAATTCATGAGAGCCATAAATGCGGTCATTGTTGTCCACCTTGTTTACTGCCAGGAGTACCGGTTTGGAAGAACGACGCAACAAATCGGCTACCGTTTCGTCAAGATCGGTAATGCCTGTTGTCACATCCGTCATGAATATTACGACATCCGCTTCCTCCACCGCCAGCAGAACCTGTTTGCGTATCTCTTCTTCAAACACATCCTCTCCGTCGGTAGCATAACCGCCCGTATCTATGATGGAAAATTCCAATCCGTTCCATTCACATTTGCCGTAATGCCGGTCCCGTGTCGTACCTGCCGTATCGTCCACAATGGCCTTGCGCATTCCTACCAAACGGTTGAACAAGGTGCTTTTCCCTACATTGGGACGACCGACAATAGCTGCAATATTTCCCATAGTCAATTATTTTCTTTCCTGTTTCGCGCAAAGGTAAAAAATAAAAATGAAACCTTACAATAACAGTTCCAATCAGTTCTCGATGCTTACACCCGTAATGCAGGGGGTATCATCACTGTCTTTTCCCCATGTATAACGGATTTTATTGTCGCTGAGATGCATGGTACCATTTACGGAATATGTGTAGTAATAGGTGCTGGCTTGATAATCGTAGAGAGCGAAATGCTGGTAAAAATCATAACAGTTTTTAGACACTAAGTCTTTCACCCAATTTTCTCCTGCATACCAGGAATCCCAATACATCACATAATTTCCATCAAACCATAATGAACCGTCAATCACCAGGTCATAACAAGGTACATTTTCCACCCTGTTTTTGCAATCGTTGCAAACGCCGTATTGCAGATAATTGTAGCAGGTGGCTCCTACCATCCGGGCGTTGGAGAAACGAATGGACGGTTTCCGGTCATAAACAAACATTTTTTGTACGGACTCTCCGTACGAATAGAAGGCATTTCCTTTATGTTGAATAAATACTCTTGCGGAAACGGGGATGGTGGCCTGGTAAGAGTCATAATCCAGATTCATCATGTTTCTATATACTTGAAAACTTGACTGAAATGTCTTTTTAAGCTGATTGACATTATCAGCATAGAGTATCTCGGAGACTTTCCCGACGGTTATTTCTACGCCCCATGAATCAATTTCTAAGGTCGGGGGTAAGGAAACGGTTAAGGAACTTTTTACGAGCAATCCTTCCGATTGGCTGTAATCACTGTTTTGTTCTATGGAGAAATCACTTATTTTTGCATTAAAGTCTTCGATGTAGTCACTTGTTCCGTAACGAATCAGTTGAGGGTCTATATGTATGCCGGAGTTGACCTTTTGTAAATCTCTTCCTGAAATCAAGAAAGGAGTAAGTGTGTAAATCACACCTGCTTCCAGTGGTTCCAGAGTGAAAATCAGGGGTTCTCCTTCTACTGACTGGCATAATGTCCGTTGCTCATAGTCATAAAAAGAGGCGCTTTTTTCTTTCCCTACCACAATTCCGCAATAGGTATGGTTGTTGATGACGTTTCCGTAATCGTCGCGAATAAAGGGAGGGATATTTTCCTGATTGTCAAAATCCACAGTGACGGAGTAGATTCCTGCTTCGTCTTTATTTTTTAATCCGATATAGGGAGTACACTTATCGAACAAGACAAACCGTTTTCCTTCATTCAAGGCGTCACTGAGCTTATGGGCCGCTTCAAAGGTTATGGAAGCGGCCAGCTTCCCTTCCGGGGACGGGATTATGGATATGATTCCTCCCTCTGCTGCGGAAATCAACAGACTCTTCCAGTCCCCTTCATAAACATCCAACAGGTTTCCTATATCTCCTCTAAAATCATTCAGGCTATTGATTATATCTATCAGAGAAAATTTGCCTCCCGCCTTTGAAATCATTTTCTCGGATACTTCCCCTTTTACCGGATAGCTCTCTATCTTACAGCTCCCGTCCTTCAAGTACCGGACGATTCTGATTCTGTCCTCCTTTTGCTCTACGGTCCATGACTCTTCATTCATGGCTACACTGACCACTTTCAGGTTTTCATCCAATTCAATGGTGAGCGCTTCCGAAGTGTCGTATCCCGGACGATTGACATACACAAAATATCCTTCCGTCCCTTCCTGTTCCTTGATGCACATTTCCATATTCCGGGAAGGCTCCGAACCATTGGTCATACATACATAATCCCAATCTTTTTTCGACTCTTCCGGCAACAGATATACTGTGTCGTCGTCTCCTCCGGACCCAGGTCCTTTCCCGTCACCTTCTTCCTTTTCACAGGAAATACATAACAGCAATGGCAATACGAAATACCATTTTTTCAATACCTGTTTCATAATCTATTGGATTTGTAAACTAATTTATTCTGGTGTTTCTTTTTAAAAAAAAGCAGTTGTTTCCGTCTATGGCGGGTTGTTTTTTCTTCTCCCCCGATATTTCCGTTCCAATGTTTCCTTCCGTTCCCTTTTTTACGGGGACAGGATTATTTTTTTGCTCGTCGTCCCTCTTTTTTCAGATATTGAAGCAGAAATTCAGGAACATCGGTCTGGAGAATGGCGGCGTTCAGAGTATCTGTTAAATATCCGTAAGCCTGTTCCGGATTTTTTATCCCGGTATCGTCATCGTGTCCGCCGGCAATGGTGTCCCATAAGGTGTTGTACCAAATCAGGCATTTCCCTTTCAGTCGTTCCGCCATCTCCCGGGGGAGCGGGTTGCTGTCGTTGGCATAAATAAATTCGAAGGCCAAAGGGGGATACTCCTGCAAATATTCCTCTATGGTTTGGACGGCATTGGCCCGGTCTAAATTGACCACAGGCATAAAGATTACCTGATTCAGATAGTTTCCGAACTCTTCCTTTACCTGTTTTACCGGTTGGCTCCCTTTCATGATGATTTGCCGGGTAGTGCCCGTCTTTTCCAGCAGGGCATATACCTCGTCAAAGAAGGGATAAGCCTTGTCCAAATTAATCATGATTTTATCTTTGGCCAACAACAGGGCTTCTTCCAAAGTAGGAACGGTATGCCGGGTATGTATTCCCAACCCGTTTCTCAGCTTCAGCTTTTTGATTTCCGACAAGGTGTGGTCGCTGACCTTCCCCTTTCCGGTGGTGGTTCTGTTCAGGGTGTTGTCGTGCATGAGAATCAGCTGTCCGTCTTTGGTCTTTTGAACGTCCAGCTCCACGATGTCACATCCCATGTCGATTACGTTTTCGATGGCTGCCAGAGAGTTTTCCGGAGCATATCTCCAGTCTCCCCGATGAGCTGCCACCAGCACTTTTTTCCCGTCAGGGTGTTCCAGCCGTTCCCGGATTTCTTCTATACGGTCTTTGGGTTTGGCGACCGTTCCCTGTTGTCCGGCTATCCCGAGCCAGACCATGAGGAGAAGCATTACCTTTCTTTTCATGATTTATACAAGGTTGTTTATTTATTCAATATCGGTCAGATCTACGAATTTCCCGCGTTGCTTGCGTCGGTCAATGAGCAGTTTTAACAACTTTTGCCGTTTGGGAGTAATCCATCTCCGGGCAAAGATGTTGGGAATGGCCACGCCTACGGCGATACACAGGATAATCAGGGAGGCCTGAATGGCGTTGTTCATGGCAATCGTTACTTCTCCCACTACGCCGCGCATGTCGATAAGGGCAAACAGGGCGCGGTACATAAGCACTCCGGGAATCATGGGGATTACGGAGGGGATGGAGAGGCAGTGGTGTGGGGTATGAAACCAGTGTACGGCCCGGGTGACGATGATGCTGATTAGGGTAGAGCCGACGAGGGATCCGATGACCGGTCCCATATCCAGTCCGATGTTTCCGCTGCTGGCTCCGAGGCTGACGAAGTTGCGGGTACATACGGTGATGAGTCCTCCGAGGGCTACTACCCAGAGGAGCCGTCGGGGGATGTTGAAGATCATGGAGAATCCCATGGCGGATATGGCGGCTGCAATGGCGAATTCGAGGTAGCTGTGGTGGGGGGTCATGCTCAGGTCCTTGACGAAGTTGTCAATGCCGCAGACCTGGATGGCTAAGGCGATGCCGAAAGCCATGGCGACGACGATAAGCAGGGTATTGACGGCCCGCACGATACCTATGGAGGTGTAGTTGTCGAGCATATCGCTGACGGCGTTGATGAGCGGTACTCCGGGGACGATGAATAGGGCGCAGGCCATGAGCGGGTGCCAGGGGGTATCGGAATGCATCCAGGCATAGAGGGGTCCCGGGAGCAGATTCTCTACGGCGGGGGTGGAGATAAAAGCGGAAGCCCAGGCCAGGAGGGTAGAAACGAAGGCGGCAATGGCAATGTTCATGTAGGTATTGGAGCCTAATTCATTGAGAATTGTTCTGAGCCGGAATCCGATGATGGCTGCTATGGAGGCATACAGGAATGCGGGCCAGTCGCATCCGAACTGGATGCAGAATCCGCCGCAGGCAAATCCGGCGCCGATGGTGACCATCCAGGGGGAATAGTTCCGTTTCCGGGATTGTATCTTGTCCAATTCCGCCTCATACCTCTCGAGGGAGTAATCTTCCCGGATGGCTCTCCAGGACAGTTTGCTGACGGCGGATATGGCGGTCATGTTGATACCGTGTTTTTCGCATCGCTGGAATTTGGAGAAGGAGTGTTCCTCGTCACTCAGATTGACCATAAGCATATCGTAGTTGATGCTGATGTTGAGATGTTCGTCGGGCAGTCCGAGATAAGCGGCGGTACGTTTCATGTTGCGCATGATGCGGCTGGTGTCGGCAGCGCTTTCCATGAGCAGTTGTCCGGTTCTGAGGAGCAGGTCAAGTTTTCTCCGTACTGTTTTTTCCGAGTAGGATGGCTTCTTTTTTCTGTTTGTGGTTATCGGGGATTCCGGACGCTTTTCAGGCAAAGCGGAGCCGGTCTTTTTTGAGTGGCTTCTTTTTTGCTGTTCCGGTTCTTGTCCTTCGTGTTTCTTGTTTTTTGAACGGTGGTTTCTGAAGGGAATTCTCCGTTTTTGTTTTTTGGGAGAGGACGTTTCTGTTCCGGAAGATAATGGTTGGGTTTGGGTAACCGGGGTGGTGTTTAACGGTTTTTTGAGATTCATAATTGATATTTCCGTACTTTACGGTGCAAAAGTACGATAAAAAAAGGAAAAGTTATTGAAATCTTTGTTCGTGGACCTTGTTTTGAAAAGAGGGGGTAGGAACGGAGCATTCTTCTCGGATGTACGGGACGGAATTCCGGGAGGAGGTTCAGCGCTTTTCAGAAAAAAACTCAACGTATCGGATGGAATTTTCTGCTTGGAAAATTTAAACGGATTCTGAAATACGGCTTTCAAAACAGACAGGAACTTAGAATAAAAAGGATAACTAACCAATTCATATACTGAAACTTGATAAAAAAATAAGATAGATGGTTAAAAATGTTTTTTATCAACATACTTTTTTTTATTTTTGTAAAATAGTTTATGTTCCAATAACGAAAAGAGGTAAAACGAGTAAAAAAAATAATCAAAAGGGACCCGATGAGCAGTATAAACAACTTAAAAGACATTGCGAACTCTTTTGCGGAGGAGTATTGCAGTGACGCGATTTATCCTTCCCATTTGTTCAAGGCCGTTCTGCACAAGAACATGGGTTTGGTGCATTTTATAGAGACGGTTTTGGACAAGGATTACTATTATCTTCAGGAATGGGCCGATATACAGATGCAGCTTTCTCCGCGGGCGTCGAAACCTCAGCGCGACCTGGACTATTCGGAGGAATCGAGAGCCGTTATGGAAGAGGCGGAAGTGTATCGGGAAAAATTTGATTTGGCGGAGTGTGACCCGGTTTGTGTCTTGACCTCCTTAGTGACACCTGGAGTGGGTTTTACCTTTGAACAGTTGAAAACCCTTCCGCTTACGGCCGCGGAGATAGAGGATAAGATGGGCGGCAGTTCGTCGGCTTCCGGTCAGGGAACGGAGTCGGGGAGCAGGACGGCTTTCCCGACGGATGGCGGAGTCAAGGGGCTGATTAATAAATATTGCATTGACGAGATTGCCGAGGCGAAGTCGGGGAAGTGGCCTCCTGTGGTTGGCTTTGAAGATGAAATTTCGGTTATTTTTGAAATCCTGGGGCGAAAGACGAAGTCCAATTTACTGATTACCGGGGAATCGGGAGTAGGAAAGACCTCTTTGATTCATGCGTTTATCCAGCAGCTCTGTGCCGGCCATACCCCTTCCTTCCTGAATCAGGCGTCGGCCTATGAGCTTGATTTGGCGAGTCTCGGGGCGGATGTCTCCTACAAGGGGGAGCTGGAGGACCGGTTCAAGAATCTGTTGCGTGAGATTCGGGAACAGCCCAATACGATTTTGATTATCGAATCAATAGATAAACTGTTTGACAAACAGAACAGTCTGTATGGCGCTTCTTCCATATTGAAACAGGAGTTGAACAGAGGCAGCCTGCTCTTGCTTTGTACCTCTTCGATAGACGGTTATACCAAGAATATCGAGACGGACAAGGAGTTTGTGACGAAATTGGAAAAGCTGACTCTTGAAGAGCCGAATGTCGATTTGTGTTTGCGAATCGTGAAAGGAGGGGCCACAGCCTATTCCGATTATCATCATCTCTCCATTGACGAGTCGGTGATGAGTGATGCCATTCGTTTGGCCAAGAGGTATCTGACGGAAAAGGCGCTTCCCGATTCCGTCTTTGACCTGATTGACCGTACCATGTCGTTGGTGAAGACGATGAATGATATGTCTTCCGGAGATATTGCCCGTCTTCAGTCGGAGCTGGCAGACCTGATGGCGCGGTCCGGGACGCTGGAGGAAGGTGCGCTGATGACCGAGTTGGAATGGCTCCACTATAAGATGGTTCATCAAATCAGTTGCATCCTGCTGGCGCAGTTGGATGCGGATGTTGATTTCAGCAAGATAGCCACAGCGGAAGAGCGGGCCGATTATTTGAGGAAGGCTTTGGAACAGCTGGCGGAGCAGAGCCGTCAGCAGCGTACCGCTCTTGAAAGTTCCGACCTGTATGCCGTGGTGGCGAAGCAGACGGGAATTCCTTTGGGGAAGGTGCAGTCCAAGGAACGCGACAGATTGATTAATGCGGAAGGAATATTGAAAAAGCGGGTGGTAGGTCAGGATCATGCCGTCAAGATAGTGCTTGATTCCGTTTTCGAATCCCGTTCCGGGTTGAACAAGAAAGGTCAGCCGATGGGTTCCTTCTTCTTCCTCGGTCCTACCGGTACGGGAAAAACGGAGTTGTCGAAGGCGTTGGCAGCCTTCTTGTTTGAGGATGAATCCTCCCTGATACGTTTCGATATGTCGGAGTTTAAGGAAGAACATTCCGTAGCATTGCTTTACGGGGCTCCTCCGGGATATGTGGGCTATGAGGAAGGCGGCCTTTTGGTGAACAAGATACGTCAGAAACCCTATTCCGTCGTGTTGTTCGATGAGATAGAGAAGGCGCATAAGTCGGTCTTTGACTTGTTCCTTCAGATTTTGGATGAGGGGAAATTGCATGACCGTCTGGGACGGGTAGGGGATTTCTCCAATGCCTTGATTCTGTTTACTTCCAACATAGGAAGTCAGTTTATTGTCGATTCATTTACTCAGGGGAAGATTCCGCAGAACAACGACCTGATGAATATCATGCAAAACTCGTTCAGACCGGAATTCTTGGGCCGTCTGACGGAAATAGTGCCTTTTGCACCGATAAGCGAAGAGACGGTGACTCGTATTTTCGATATCCATCTGAAAGGACTGCTTAAATTGTTGGAAGAACAGAACATCTCCCTCTCCATCAGTGAATCGGTGAAACGGGATATTGCCATGATGGGCTTCAATCCCCAGTACGGGGCTCGTCCGGTCATAGGGATTATCCGTAAGGAACTTCGGCATCCGTTGTCCAAGTTGATTATCTCCGGGAAAGTCAAGTCCGGCGATACGGTAGAGGTGCGGATGCAATCGGGAAAACCGGAGTTTGTAGTAATGTGATGATGTAACAAGACGAAATAAAAATTAGGAATTAATTAAAAAAAGAAAGATTATGGCAATGAAAGAGAATTTTATCTCGATGGCTCCGGATGAAGAATCAAATGCGAAAGTGAGTCCGATAGATAATAATAAAACCTTGATGATCGACCAATATACGTCGGATGTAGAGCCGGGGAATCCGGAACTTGTTGAAGACATCCAGACCATTAATGATGCGTTTGCCCATTTCAGACCGTCCGTTGAGGTGGACTTTACGGATGAAGAAGGGGGCTCGGTGAGTGAGGTACTCCATTTTAACGAGCTTCGTGACTTCGAGGCTCAGGGAGGTAAGGGCCGTTTGGTGGAAAACAGTCAGTTCCTTTCCGGAGTTAAGAAAAAAATCGACACGAACAGCAAGATACGTAAGAGTATCGAACAGAACAGAAAGTTGAGGAGCATCCTGAAAGAGAGCAGTGCGAAGGAAGAGTTGAAGGAGATGTTGCAGGCTATGTTGGAAGAATTGGAAGGAAATAAATAAACGAAAGGATAGATTATTATGGCAGATACAGAATTACAAAAGAGTGCGGCCTCTCAGGATATGCCGGAAGCGAGAGAGGTGAATCAGGGACAACCAGCAGCACAAGGGAAAAAAGATATATCACAGTTATTGTCGGCATTTGGCGGTTTTAATGCCATTCGGGGATTTATGCCGGATGCCGATAATCTGAATCCTGCTCGGAAAGCGGCCAAATCGGTATTCCTGTCAGACAAACGGTTTAAGGATAAACGGGAGAATCTGATTAATGAAATCAAGGGATGGCTGGAAATTTTGGACGAAGGGCATGAAAGCGCTACCGAGTTTGTAGATGCCTGCAAGGCGAAGGAAGAGAAGTATGAGAAATTGCTGAGTCAGGGAATTACGGATGCCCTTTTCGCTACGGCGAATCTGGAACGTTCTTACCGGGCTCTGGACGGCTTTTTCAAGACGGCGAATACGGACAAGGTGAAGAATTTGCGGGTAATCAATGTTTATAAGGAGGATATTGCGGATCCGGATTCAGGCTTTGCTCAGGAGGTGGATACGTTGTTGCGCAACGGTTTTGACCGGTTGAGCCTGAAGGATTGTTACAGTCTGATGGTGGTTCCGGGCAATGTGTTCCAGGACAAGCCTACCTTGTTGCAATGGGCCAAGATTGCGTTCAAGTACAAGGTGATGTTGATTACGGACCATGCCGACGAATACTCATTCGATGACTTGTATTCCAATACGGAAGGTTATCGGGATAGCGATATCGAGCTTCAGAATGTCATTATGACGGCCAACTGGCTTGTGGGCCGGGAATCGGAAAAGCTGTCGGAAGATGAAAAGGACAGCCCTGCCTTTTATATCTGCAGCTCGGGAGCTTTGGCCGGGAAGCTGTACGACGAAAGTGCGAATATGGCTCAGGGTGCCGGAGGAAAGAAATACGGAACGCTGGATGGCGTGAAAGGGGTTAAGTTGGATTTGTTGAAGTCGGAAATAGCGGCATTGATGGACAATCAGGTTATCCCGATGGTCTATTCGGAAGGTCGTGTGA
>CASFOM010000294.1 GCA_949296295.1 uncultured Alistipes sp.
CTCCGCTATTTCTGTAAACGGTACTCCTGCCAATGGATACAGTTCCGGTCAGGCTATTCAGGCTGTTCGGGAAGTAGCCGCAGAAACATTACCAGCAGGATATGGTTTTGAGTTTGGAGGTATGTCCCGGGAAGAAGCCGCAACAGGAAGTTCTACTACGATTATTTTTGTTATTTGCGTGGTGTTCATCTACTTGATATTGTGTGCTCTTTATGAAAGTTTGTTTGTACCTATTGCCGTTATTTTGTCGGTACCGTTTGGTTTGGCGGGAAGTTTCTTGTTTGCCAAAATGTTTGGACTTGAAAACAATATTTACCTTCAAATCGGATTGCTTATGTTGATAGGTTTGTTGGCCAAAACAGCTATTTTGCTTACGGAGTATGCTTCGGAACGTCGTCGTCAGGGAATGTCTATCTCACAGGCTGCCGTTTCAGCCGCTCAAGTACGTTTACGTCCTATATTGATGACTTCCCTTACCATGATTTTTGGTATGTTGCCATTGATGTTTGCCTCTGGAGTAGGGGCTAACGGTAATATCTCGATAGGAGTAGGAACGGTCGGCGGTATGTTGATAGGAACCATAGCCTTGTTATTTATAGTTCCTGTATTGTTTATTGTTTTCCAGACCTTGCAGGAAAAGTTGATGCCGGAGCGGGATTTAAGTGTTCCGGAAGAAGAGAATCGTTAATGTTATGTTTATGAATCGAATGAAAAAGATAGTTATTTGTCTGTTTCTCTCGGCTATGATGGTCGGATGTCGCATATATCGGGTATATGAACGTCCGGAAATGCCGGTAACAGATAGTCTTTATCAACGAGTAGAGACTCCATTGGATACCAATTCTTTGGCCTCTCTTTCATGGAAAGAGTTGTTTACAGATACCTATTTGCAACAACTTATCGAAGAAGGGATAAAGAATAATACGGACTTGAATATTGCACGTTTAAGGGTGGAAGAGGCAGAAGCGTTGTTAAAAGCATCCAAACTGGCTTATGTACCTTCCTTTTCATTCTCTCCTCAAGGGAGTGTGACGAGTATTGACGGCAATAAGGCGAGCAAGACTTATAAGTTAGCAGTGTCAGCAGAATGGGAGTTGGATATTTTTGGTAAATTAACCAATGCGAAGCGGGGAGCAGAAGCGGTACTGGAACAGAGTGAAGCCTATCGTCAGGCAGTCCAAACGCAGTTAATAGCTACTATTGCCAATAGTTATTATACCCTGCTGATGTTGGATCAACAGGTGGATATCAGTCGTCGTACAGCAGAGAATTGGGCAGAGAATCTTCGTGCGATGAAAGCGTTGAAGAAAGCAGGTCAAGCGACAGAAATGGCCGTTGCTCAGACGGAAGCGAGCAAACTTTCAGTAGATGCGTCCCTTTCTTCTTTGCAACAACAAGTTACAGAGTTGGAAAATACTCTTTCTTCCTTATTAGGGACAGCCCCCCGAGCTATTGTTCGTTCTACTCTGGAAGATCAAGTCTTTCCGGAAACCCTCTCAACGGGAATTCCTTTACAATTATTACAGCGTCGTCCCGATATCCGGCAGAGTGAAGCCGTTTTGGCAGAAGCCTATTATATAACCAATCAGGCAAGGGCAGCTTTCTATCCTTCCATTACCTTGAGCGGCTCTGCGGGATGGACTAATTCAGCGGGAGCAGCAATAGTTAATCCAGTTCAGTGGTTGTTGTCCGCGGGAGGTTCCTTGATGCAGCCATTATTTAATCGCGGACAGAATATCGCCAATTTGAAAGTAGCCAAAGCTCAACAGGAAGAAGCATTGTTGTCCTTCCGTCAAAGTTTGTTGGATGCAGGAACGGAGGTAAACAATGCCTTGGTTCAATGGCAAGGTGCGCGAGATCGGTTGAAGATTGATGAACAACAGATTGTTTCTTTATCTTCCGCTGTTCGCAGTTCGGAGTTACTGATGCGTCATTCCTCTCAGAATTATTTGGAAGTTCTTACCGCACGTCAAACCCTTTTACAGGCAGAATTGACGGCAGTATCCGATCGTTTTGATGAAATTCAAGGGGTGATTAATTTATATCACGCTTTGGGAGGAGGATATTAAATAACCGTTTTTGACTAAACTATTCAAAGGGGTTGTGATCAAAATAAAAAATTGACACAACCCCTTTAAGTTACGTAATATGCAAGATCACAAGTTCCCAGAAATTTATCCAAACGAATAAGAAAGGAGATGTTTTGAAAATAACAAAGTATTCTCCTTTCCGATACCTTGTTATTTCTGTTTTTCTTTCTAAATTTACAAAGTTGATAATTTTATAATCCAATGAAAATCGCATATATTATTGTCGTTTTTTTATGCCTGTTTAGCTGTAATTCCAAGCCGGAAGGAGTAAAAATGGTCACTGTGGAATCGGATAACTTATATTATTACATGGACACTTTGACTAAGCCTTTTCAAGTCATGTTCCTCTCAGATACCCATTTTACCATAGAAGATGAGCGGGGTAGAGACTTTTATCCATATACCCGACGTATGGGAGGAGCCGCCGTAGAACCTGAAAATTACGGGATAAGCAACGGTAATGATAACTCCTTGAGAGCTTCTTTGGAAAAAGCACGAAAGGCTCATGTGGAATTAGTTATTTTGGGGGGAGATATCATTAATTTCCCTTCCAAAGCTTCCGTAGAAACGTTATACCAAATACTGGAAGAGTCCGGATTAAAATGGGTTTATGTATCAGGGAATCATGATTGGCATTACGAAGGAGAATCCGGGGAAGCATCTGTTTTGAGAAACCAATGGCAAGAAAGAAATTTATTTCCGTTATATCAAGGAAACCATCCGTTATACAGTTCTGTTGTTTTACATGGAATCAATTTTGTCCAAATAGATAATTCCACCCATGAGATTACGGAAGAACAACTCTCTTTTTTTAAAGAACAGTTAAAACAAAAGTATCCGATTGTGCTTTCCATGCATGTTCCTCTTTATTTAGAGGGACATAACATAGATTACAGTTGTGGTCATCCAGACTGGAATAAAGCCCATGATCCTTATGCTGAAATAGAAGGCAGAGAACCCTGGCCGGAAGAAGGTCATACCCCTACTACATATGCTTTTTGTGAAACTGTATGGAATTCACCTTCTGTAATAGGAGTCTTGGCAGGTCATACCCATACAAGATCAGTTGATTTTTATCGCAATAAAATCCAATATGTTTCCGGAGCCAACCGATCCGGAGAAGATGTTTTAATACACTTTATCCCGTCTCGACTATAATTATCGGTTATTTTCCGAACCGATTGGCAGGAATCCCTCTTTCTCCCGGCACAGAGACAAATAAACTTCCGCTTAAGGGATATTGTTGCAGTTGTTCTGGAGATAATCCGGCACGTGCCGTAGTAATGTACAGCGTATCCAAATTCTCCCCACCAAAAGCACAAGAAGCTACATTAGGAGCCGGAACATCTATTTTGTCAAGCAACTTACCGGTATTCGGATTATAACAATAAACACCATATCCACCCCATTGAGCTACCCAAAGATTCCCTTTATTGTCTATGGTCATGCCATCAGGAGCGCCTGTTCCTTCCGGAATAGATACGGCAATGCCATCAAACAGGATGTCTCCGTTTTGAACGTTATAACGGTATCGTGCTATTTTCCCGGTAGGGGTATCATTGTAATACATATATTTTTTATCTAATGACCAGACAATTCCGTTGGATATCGTAACCTCTTTCAGTTTCTCCGTTACAACCCCATCACCAGTAACACAGTATAATGCTCCCGCTCCTTTTGGGGCGCCAAAGCCCATTGTTCCTACCCATAATCTTCCCTCAGGATCACATTTCCCATCATTACAACGAATTTTTCCAGCATTATCAGGTATTGGAGCAATGGAATCCGTACTTCCATCCAACAAATAGACACGTACAATTTTATTCTGTAAAGCGACAATCACCGAAGAATCTGTTTCCGGGACTACTGTAGATATCATTTGATTGAATTTCCATGAATTGCAAGATTGTGTTTTGGGTTGGTATTCATATAACTTTTGTCCTTCTATGTCCACCCAAAATAAAGTTTGCGTATCTGAATTCCAGATGGCACCTTCTCCCGTAGTTGCCTGAGCTTGGAATCCTAATTCTACGGGAATGTTTTTCTGGTGAGAAGAACAAGAGAGTAGGGGAATTGTCAAAAGAGAGAATAGCGCTGTTCGAAGCAGGTATTTTATTTTTAACCTTACAAGAAACATATCTGTTATTAAATTTAAAAGTGATTGTTAATGTTAATTCAAAGATATAAAATATAAAAACGTTGAGATAAATCGTTTCTTCTTTTCCTCAAATTCAGACATTCTTTATACGATATTCCTGTCCGATTTTTCTAAAACTTGAATACCTTAAAAAGAAACGTATATCTTGTGGAATTTGAAAACGATAAAGGGTTTAATTTGCGTTTAAATCTAAAGCTATTGCATCATTGGCATAAAGAAAAGCGTAGGCGTATGGGATATACCCATATCCGTTATCTCCAAAATTTTCCCCATGAGAATTTTTAAATATTAAACAACCTCCTCCCGGCTTCTCCGGATTTGTTTGATATCCCACAATTAAAACACTATGACCATCAAATACTTCTTCCCGTTCGACCACTTTCAACTCTCCGTGTTCCGAACAATTTTCAGTTTGTTTGGGCCATTGAAATCCTATGGCTACGGGATGATTATTATCCAACAAATGTTTTATTTGCTCTAATTGTTCCTTAGTAATACCGGTATTCGGGTCCCAATGTTTTATCCAAATAGGTTTCCCCGTTTTTCTGGCAACAGCGTCTTTTTTTGCCACTTCCGAAGGCTCTGCTTTTTCAGAGAATCTACAAGCATAAGGCATATAATCATCTGCACATATTCCGTATTTCTCCATTCCTTCCATAGCGTAGTTAAAAAATGAACCATCAGCCATTACCCCTTCTACCTGATTCGCCGCCCAATTCAGATACTCTACGGAAAGCGGTAATGAATCCTGTAATACATTCGCCCGTTCAAATTCAATTAATCCCACTAATGCAAATATGGAACAAGTGCCTCTGCTCCCTTGATTCTTTACAGATATTCCATACTTTTCAAATAAAGGTCTCAGATCTTTCCCTTGCGCAGTTACTTTTCCTGAAAAGAACACGATGAATATAAAAATAACCAGGTATATTTTTATTGTATTGTAACTTCGGTTTTGTTTTTTGAAGTATTGTGATAGGTCGTACATAATTTCATCGTTTTAAATTAAGAAGCGTTGTAAAATAGCTGAAAGAGTATAGTTTTAAATAGTATAAATGAACAATTTATAATAGGTAATGACTAAGTTTTTTTACCTATATATGGATTATTATCACGTAAGAGCAATATTGATTATTCCTTTTTGATGGTAAATACCCAAGAACAGGCACATGAATTATCTGTTATATCAGGATAACAACTGATTGGGTTACATTCTATTCTGTCGTCAATAGCCTTGGCAAAATAGGCATATTCTATGACCCCTATTTGTTTACACGGATGTAAATCCATACCTTTCCGTTTACGTGTTGATTGCACTTGACAGTCAATAACTTTAAAAATAAGGGCATCCTTTTCAAGTACATATTCTACAGCCGGATTGACAAATGCAGAAAACCGAAATTCAAAAGCCTGTCTTAATCCTTCCAACCCAGGATGTTCGGATAACTTCAGAAATTTTTTAAGTCTGCGAGCTTCAATAACACTGTATCGTTTCCATGCTTCACAGTCATGATACATTGCTTCAGTCATGCCGTATTTTTGTTCTATTGATTGAAACCATACCCCGTCGATAGCAAGAAAATTTTTTGCATATACCAACACCAACTCTTTTAACTGTTCTTTAGATAAATCGTCTATATTCTTCATTTTAATGGAATTTTATATATTTCAGTAATTTCATCCGTAATTTCTGTTTGGGAATCTTTGGATATACATTATAACAAGATTCTATTTACCTTATCCTTCTATCTGGCAAGTATTTGAATCGTTTGTTCCGTATTTTCCCTTAAAAATCGGTCTGATTCATTTCATAAAAGTACATAAAAAGTATGTAGATTTATGTATAAATACCAATATTTTTTAAAGGATGAGAAAGTATTAACAATAAATATATATTAATGTAAGAATCTGTTTGATACCATGTTTTGCATTTCTCTTGACTGTTTTACTCTGTTTTTTCATCAGACAGAGCCAAATAAGATTTAAACGAATCCAAACAACTCTTAAATTATTTCCCAATAATGTTTATTTCGTCAAATTAGAAAAGAGGGAAACGGATATTAAATCATTCAGGCAACTTCATTTTTATTATAGGAAATGGATTTCCCATTTCATCCATCTCAGACCTTTCAAATTCGATAAATCCCAAATGTTTATAAAAACTTCTGGCTTTGGGATTCTGTTCATTAACATCAACCATTGAGCATTTATAATCTTTGATAGCTATATCAACAAGATTTTTCCCAAAACCACAACCGAAATATTCAGGAGCAATGAATAACATTTCAATTTTACACCTTTCTATCCCAATAAATCCTACCGGCTTATCAGTATGATACAAGATAATGAGGTTTTCTATCATTTCGATAGCATTACGGACTACCGGAATCAATTTTTTTATGTCCTTTTTCGTCAAGAAATGATGACTTGCTTTTACCGACTCTTCCCACAGATATATGAGGGCTGAGACGAGTGTCACATTCCGTTTTTCCCTGCATACAAGATATGAAACAGTTAAAAGTTTCTTAAAGTAAACCATATCCTTCAATCTTTTACCGTTTTCCATAATAGGATGATCATAATTAAGTACAAAGAAATCGGGAACGGTATGTGAATAATGAAATCCGCAATTCTTGTAAAAAGAAACA
>CASFOM010000295.1 GCA_949296295.1 uncultured Alistipes sp.
ATTTAATCCGGCAGGTACTTCTTCTTTGGGCAAATCATATGGTTTTGGACCAGCTCCTACATATGCTTTTATCAAGGATATCTTACCCAAACGTCCTTCTCGAGCTACATTGGTTGCATGGATAAATTCAGAACTGGAACGCTGCTGACTTCCTACTTGTAAGATACGATTATTTTTACGTACTGCCTTACGTAATTGCTGACCTTCAAAAATCGTGAGCGTTAACGGTTTTTCAAGGTAAACATCTTTTCCAGCCTTACATGCTGCAATAGCAATATGAGCATGGTTATGGTCAGGGGTAGCTATGACAACAGCATCCACATCTTCTCGAGCTAAGACATCTTCGAAATTTTCATAGCATACCACATCATTTTTCACTTTTTGTCCGGAATAGTAATCATTTACTCGTTTAAGGAACCGGGCTCTCTTAATGTCATATACATCTGCTCCTGCAATAACGCGAACTCCAGGTATGGTTAAAAAACCACTTAACAGATACATTGCTTGCTGGCCAAGACCAATAAAAGCCAAATTTATTTGATCATTACTGTCTGTTTTTTGTTTTTTGGGGGCTACGGCAGCCCTTAAAGAAGAAGGGATAAGCAATACTCCTGCGCCAACCGCTGAGGTCTTCAAAAAATCCAGACGCGTCAGTTTAGATTTGTAGTTCATAAGCGTTATAAATTATTTAATATATACCAACAAATATAACGCATAAATAGTAAATGAAAAAATATTTCTGCTTTTTTATCACAAAAAAAAGCTATTTTCCCATATTTTCTCATTTACTCTATTAAAGATAATTCTTTTATATGTTTTACGATAGCACCCAACTGATCAGGAGCTGTCCAATAAACTCCCTCAATACGAGAGAACCAGGTCATTTGACGCTTCGCATAACGACGTGTATTACGTTTAATCAATTCAACAGCCTTTTCCAATGTACACTTTCCTTCTATATACTCAAACATCTCTTTATATCCTACCGTCTGCAGAGCATTTAAGTCTTTATATGGATATAATTGTCTCGCTTCTTCCTCCAATCCCTCCTGCAACATTCTTTCTACTCGAGCATTAATCCGAGCATATAATTGTTCCCGAGGCATCGACAACCCAATATAAATAATGTTAAAATTACGTTTTTTGGCTGTTCCTGTCCGAAATGAAGAATAACTCTTCCCCGTCTCCATGCAAACTTCCAATGCCCGTAAAATCCGTTGATGATTATTATGATCTACTCGATTGTAATACTCCGGATCAAGTTGTTTTAATTGTTCCAATAAAGGTGCAATACCCTGCGTTTCATAGATATTCTTTAACTGTTCTCGCAACGCATGATTAGTCCCGGGCACTCCATCAATACCTCGGCACACTGCATCAATATATAATCCGGAACCACCTGACAAGATAACATAATGATTCGTCTGAAATAATTGTTCAAGAAGGAGCAAAACATCTCTTTCGTATCGCCCGCTCGTATAATTTTCCGTTATATCCTTACACTGTATAAAATAATGCGCCGCTTCAGATAACTGCTCATCCGAAGGCACAGCAGTACCAATACGCATTTGGCGATACATTTGCCGCGAATCACTGGATATAATTGGAGCATGGAAAATTTGAGCCAATTGAATACTCAAATCCGTTTTACCTATCCCTGTCGCTCCAAGTATAACTATCAAATGATGCCCCATAAGAAACTAATATTCATCATCGTAATTATCATCACCTTCATATCCTCCCCAATCATCCATAGCTTCTTCAAATATGGATTTATTTTCCGTATTTTTTTCGGCATCAAATTGGTCCGGTGCTTCCCCATTTGCAAATACAACACGAGGATATTCCATATCAGGATTCATTTTTTTCGCTGCCATAAGTTCTAAAAAGAATGCCCTGTCTTCAAACAAATCATATACTAACAACAAGCGATCATGTTCTTCTCTAATAATTTGGCCCAATACCACTTCTTCCATGGCAACAGGAAGTAAATCATCCTCCAAATCATCTTGAGGATGAACACCCATATCTATCAAAGTAAATTCCTTTAACTTTTGCCAACTTTTATCTGATTTGAAAAAAGAGGCCATTTCTTTAAAATCATATTGTAAATCCTCACAGATAAAGCGATGAAAATCTTTTAAAGTCATATCATACGGGACTTCGTAATCACGGATAAAATTATCATCTTCATCACTTAACATTCTAAAACTAAATATCATCGACATCGCTTATATCTCCTTTAACATGAAACAATTAATAATTGTTTTTATAAATAAATAAATTACAAGGTATATAAAAATTTCATTAAATCTATATGGTCAGGATAGTCCCACAACTCAGGATATTGAGATTTCCCAAAATCAACCCGATACGGAAGAGATAAGTTGGAAACGACACATTGAATTTCATCTTGACGCTGCCTTATCCAAGTTATTACCTCCTCCTGTGACCTATATATTGAATAAGTCAAATGACTTAACCCCAAAGAAGGGTGCTCTTCTTGAGATAAAGTGAAATACCCTCCATCAAGATATTCTGTCTCTTCCATTCGCATAATGGCTTGATTTTGCAGATAGTTATGCAGAAACATCGGATGGGTGATTTGTTTCCCTGCCAGAATCCACTGTTGAACAAGTGATTCAAGGATATGCTCTTCCGGAACAAATAAGTGCGACACATTACGACACCCTAATCCGTAATACAGAAATACGTCTTCCCATAAATCCATTAATTGTTCCGGAGATTCTTCTCCTGTTAATACCGATACACTATAACGATTTCCTCTGAAAACAGCAGGAATATCCCTATAAGCAGATTTAAAATAACGATTGGCGTTATTACTTCCTGTCGCAATAATGCCATTTAACTGTTCATTCGGTTGTAATGGATTAATGATTACAGTACGATTCACCTGTTTAATTTGGTCAATAAGCCACTGCATCAGAACCGTATCTTTCGAAGATAATTTCACATAAGCCTCGGCTCCACTCAAAATGACTGCCCATAAATCAAAAAAACCTACCATAGGTATATTTCCTGCCATAATAATACCTATTTGTTCCCCTTGCAACGATTTATGAGGGTAGGTATTCAACCATTCTGCTAATTTCTTCTTATCAAAAAATTTTTTTTTAATCGCCTCAAAAGCAGTACAAATTTCCCTTTCCGTGAACCAAGGATTTTCTTTCTCCGCTTGTTTCAATATTCCATAAGGGATATCCAAATCTTTGAGTGTATTTATCAGCATTAACTGATTTTCGTCATTAAACATCTGCCTGATCTTTATAATGCGTCAATATGTAATCCAAATCTTCCGGAGTATCAACGGCATGAGATTCTTCTTGAGTAACAGCAACTTTAATTTTATATCCATTCTCTAACCAACGCAACTGTTCCAATGATTCACACTGTTCCAATATACCTTGTTGTAATGCTGTAATTTCTTGTAGGACATAATTTCTATAAGCATACAATCCTATATGCTTCATAAAAACATGATGTTTGCTCCAAGTAGATAAGTCTTTTTCAGAACGCAAATAAGGGATAACACTTCGACTAAAATAAAGCGCATACCCTTGTTTGGATACCACTACTTTTGGTGTATTGGGATTAAAAATATCTTCATCCGTTGCAAATGGCTTGATTAACGTTGCAATCTGACACTCACTGTCTTCCTTAAAACACTCTTGAATACTATTTAATTGTGACGTATGAATAAACGGTTCATCTCCCTGAATATTAACAACCACATCAAATGATTTCTTAAACTTTTCCTCTGCTTTTTTATAAGCTTCATAACAACGATCTGTACCGCTTTTATGATGTTCGGAAGTCATAATAGCACATCCGCCAAATTTTTCTACTGTTTGGGCTATTCGTTCATCATCCGTAGCAACAACACAATAATCAAAAACTGTCGCTACCCGTTCATATACCCGTTGAATCATCGGTTTTCCAAAAATAGAGACCAATGGTTTCCCCTCAAATCGAGAAGATGCATAACGAGCTGGAATTATTGCCAAAAAATTCATTATTTTGATATAAAAAATTTATTTTTCAATATTTTTCTTACCTTTGTCCAAATAAAATCTATTTCTAATAAATGGTTCGTCTTTGAACTAATGTAATCCCCTCGCAAAATTACATAACAAATCTCATAAAATGCAAGATATTGATGTATTAAGAGCAAAAACAATTCAGGAATTGAGAGTTATTGCAAAATCATTAGGATTAAAGCGTGTTGATGTATATAAAAAAGAGGCTTTAATCGTATTGATTGAAGAAATGAATGCCAATATGGCAGCTGCTCCTTCTTCTGATTTTTTAGAAAAACCTGCTGAGACAAAAAAAGTCACAGGAATTACTCGTAAAAACAGGAAAAGAGCATCTGCAGATGGGAATAATGAAATTCCCTCAGAAGAAAAGGCAACACCTTCAGAACCTGTTGTTACTCCTGTAAAACGAAAAAGAGGAAGACCTGCTAAAAATACTTTTCTTATTCCAGAAGAACCCGTTGAGGACTTATCCAAATCAGAAGATGTTGAAAAAAAATTGGACGAACCATCTGTTATCTCCGAGAATACTGAACATGATGAAGTTCAGGAACAAGAATCTTCTGAATCTATTATAGGAGAAAATGAGTCTTCTGAAATCGACAGTAATTCTACACCTACAGGCAACGAACGAAAAAATGAATCCCGTTATTCCAATAGAAAAACAGGGAATTCTTCCGTCAGAGAAGAATATTTGGGAATCATAAAAAGTGAAGGTGTCCTTGAAATATTAAGTGATGGATATGGATTCCTGCGTTCTTCGGATTATAATTATCTGAACTCTCCGGATGATATATATGTATCTCCTTATCAAATCAGAACCTATGGATTAAAACAAGGAGATATGATTTCTGGAGAAATACGTCCTCCCAAAGAAGGTGAAAAATATTTCCCGTTGGTTAAAATCAACCGTATTAACGGGTTACTTCCGGAAGCATTACGTGATCGGGTTATGTTTGAATACCTTACCCCGTTATTCCCGGAAGAAAAATTTAATCTGACCGGAGGAAAACACAATAATTTATCCAATCGGGTTATCGACATGTTTTCTCCCATTGGGAAAGGACAAAGAGCATTAATTGTGGCTCAACCCAAAACAGGAAAAACCATGTTGTTAAAATCCATAGCTAATGCTATTGCCGACAACCATCCCGAAGTTTATATGATTGTTTTATTAATCGATGAACGTCCGGAAGAAGTAACCGATATGCAACGAAGTGTTCAGGCCGAAGTGATTGCTTCTACCTTTGACGAGCAGGCTTCCCGTCATGTTAAAGTAGCAGAAATGGTATTGGATAAAGCCAAACGATTGGTAGAATGCGGACATGATGTAGTTATATTACTTGATTCCATTACCCGGTTGGCTCGTGCATATAATACGGTACAACCGGCATCAGGGAAGGTATTGTCCGGAGGGGTTGATGCAAACGCATTACACAAACCAAAACGCTTTTTCGGGGCAGCTCGAAATACAGAAGAAAAAGGTTCTTTGACTATTATTGCTACGGCATTGATTGACACAGGCTCTAAGATGGATGAAGTTATCTTTGAAGAATTTAAGGGGACAGGAAATATGGAGCTTCAATTGGACCGTAAATTATCCAATAAACGGATTTATCCTGCGGTTGATATAATAGCCTCAAGTACCCGTCGTGATGATTTGCTGACAGACAAAGAAACATTAAAGAAGGTATGGATTATCCGACGACATTTGACCGACATGAATTCAGTAGAAGCCATGGAGTTGATAAAAAAAGAAATGGAAGCGACTGCCGATAACAAGCAGTTCTTAATTAAAATGAATGAATAATGGTCTAATTATTCTCATTAACTATCAGATATAAAAAAGGGGTCGGATATCCGGCCCCTTTTTTATATACATTTTTCCAAGAAATAAACTTTAAGATTTCTTGGAAAAGCGTTTTTTTACAGATAATTTAGGGAATAATTTTCGGAAATGAACCATATAGGTTGTAATATTTCCTCCTATAATAATTAACGTAACAGCCGTAATAATCATCAATATTCCACAAATAATTCTTAAGGTTAATGACTCTCCGAAAACAGTCACTCCAAAAAACACTGCCGTTACGGGCTCTAAAGCCCCTAAAATAGCTGTCGGTGTAGAACCGATATATTGAATAGCACTTGTAGTACACAAAAAGGAAATAGCTGTCGGAAAAATCGCTAAAGCCAATAAATTTCCCCAAAGATACCATTGGTCAGGAATACGCACATTTTGGCCAAAATCCAAGCGTGCCAAGAAAAGCAAGAAACCAAATGATAAGACATAAAATGTTACTTTTAATGTCGCTATGTTTTTCAACGCTGTTCTATTAACACCTACGATATAAATAGCATATGAAAGTGCGGATGCAAAAACCAACAAAGTCCCTGTGATACTGAGGGTACCCCCATTCTCCGTTTTATATAGCAAACCTATTCCTGCAATAGCCAATAAAATACATAATGCAGTTTGCCAGGTTATTTTTTCTTTGAACATGAAAGCCATTATCAAAGCCACCATAATCGGATATACAAAAAGCAATGTAGAGGCAATTCCTGCATCCATATAATTATAGCTTAAAAACAAAGTAAGAGATGAAAGCGCTACAAATAACCCCATAATAGCCAATGGGAGAATTTCTTTACGCTGTAATTTAAAATTACGTCCTCTGGCCTTAATCATAATACCCAAAAGAGGGATAGCAAATAGATATCTGAAAAATAAAACAGAATCCGGATCCATTCCATTCTTATATAAAGGGAGAGCAAACAATGGATTCATTCCATAAGTTGCTGCCGCTATTGCCCCTAAGATATAACCTTTAACTTTCGTATTCACTGCACAATATTTTGGCGGCAAATATATAATTTTTAAAGAGGAAAAGAATATTTTTTCCTCTTTAAAATTTACCTTTGTATAATTATCTCTTTGAGGCAATCTTAAATAACATTGATTTGAACAGACTTACCATATGGAACCAAATAATATTATTTATATAAAAAATATGGTTTGTAATCGATGTATTATAGTCGTTACAGAGATATTTCAGAAATTAGGCATTTCCCCTTTGGTTGTTGAATTAGGAATGGTCATCCTTCCTCATCCTATATCATCCCAAAAACGGGAAACGGTCAAATCCATTCTTGAATCATACGGATTTGAATTAATAGACGACAAACGCAAACGCATTATCGAACAAATACGTATTGCTGTTATTGAATGGGTTAGATACATGGATCATACTCCAAAAATTAATTTATCCGATTATGTTCAAGATAAATGTCATCATGATTACAGTTTTCTCAGCAAACTTTTTTCTGAAATCAATGGCATCACCATTGAAAAATATGCTATCGCACAAAAAATAGAACGAGTAAAAGAATTGCTTGTATATGACGAATTATCGATCAGTGAGATTGCAGATTTATTACATTATTCAAGTTCTGCTCACTTAAGTACTCAATTTAAAAATATTACAGGCATTTCTCCCAGCCAATTTAAACAGTTGAAACGACGTAAATTAACCGCTTTGGACAAGATATAAATTATATCCATAATTATATAACACTCGGAACGATATATACCATATTTTTATCTCCAAAAATAAAAATATGGATAAAAAGGAATATATCAAGTGTTCATATCCGGTACAAGGAATGAGTTGTGCAGCCTGTGCCGCACGAATAGACAAAATATTAAACAATTGTCCAGGAGTTCTCAAGGCTGATGTTAATTTTGCGTCTGAAACTGCATATATAGAATACGATCCCGATCTCTGCTCTTCTTCATCACTGAAAATTGCTGTACAAAATGCAGGATACGATTTATTAACAGGAGAAGGAAATGATGTCTTAAAAAATCAGGAAAAAGAATATAATAAGTTAAAGCGACGGACCATATGGGCTATTGCATTATCTATTCCAATTCTGTTGGGTAGCATGATATTTATGAATGTTCCCTATATCAAATATGGGATGTGGATTCTTTCTACTCCTGTCATTTTTGGTTTGGGAAAAACCTTCTTTATCAATGCATGGAAGCAATTATTACATCACTCTGCCAATATGGATACCCTTGTTGCGGCAAGTACCGGGACAGCATATTTATTCAGCGTCTTTAATTTATTTTTTCCAGATTTTTGGTTATCCAGAGGAATTGCCCCCCATATCTATTTCGAAGCATCCAGTGTTATTATCTCATTTATTCTTTTAGGACGGTTACTTGAAGAACGAGCTAAGAAACAAATGTCTTCAGCCATTCAAAAATTAATTGGATTACAACCCCAAACAGTTTGTATATTAACAGAATCGGGTAATGAAAGTATAATTTCTATCAAGGATATCCGTATAGGAGACACCGTTGTTGTAAAACCTGGGGAACGAATTGCCGTAGATGGAACCGTTACAAAAGGTGACTCATATGTAGATGAGAGTACGCTTAATGGAGAGCCTATTCCTGTATATAAAGAAACGGGGAAAAAAGTATTTGCAGGAACAATCAATCAGAAAGGGGTATTCTATTTCAAAGCCGATAAAGTTGGTTCTGATACCTTATTAGCACAAATTATCCGCATGGTTCAGGATGCCCAAGGAAGTAAAGCTCCCGTACAAAAATTAGTAAATAAAATAGCCGGTATTTTTGTTCCTATCATCATTTGTGTATCTTTAATAACCTTTATAATATGGCTAATATTTGATCCGCAAAATGGATTTACTCATGGACTGTTAGCTTTAGTCACCATATTGATTATTGCCTGTCCTTGTGCCTTGGGATTGGCTACCCCCACAGCCATTATGGTAGGTATTGCCAAAGGGGCAGAAAAAGGTATCTTAATAAAAAATGCGGAAAGTCTTGAAATCGCCAAGCAAATTGATACCATCATACTTGACAAGACAGGAACAATAACCCAGGGAAATCCTATTGTCGTTGATATGCTTTGGCATATAGACACTCCGCTAAAACGCTCCATTCTGTACAGCATGGAAAAATTGTCAGAACACCCCTTGTCTGAAGCCATTGTCCATGTATTAAATGAAGTGCCCTCCATAGAGATTGACCATTTTAACAGCATTCCAGGGAAAGGTATTTGTGGAACAATAGCAGAAACCACCTATTATGCTGGAAATTCTTACTTACTGCAAGAGCATTACATAATTCCTCATCCTGAATTACAAAAACGAGCCAATCAATGGATACAGGAAGGGAAAACGATTATTTGGTTTTTTGACAATGAACAAATCATTGCCGTCATAGCAATTACCGATGAAATAAAAAAAACATCCCAACAAGCTATTTCTCATTTACAAAAATTAGGTATTGATGTTTATATGCTGACAGGAGATCATTTGCTTTCAGCAAAACATATCGCAGAAAAATTAGGAATAGATTACTATAAATCAGGAGTTCTACCCAATGAAAAAGCTTTATTTGTTCATCAATTACAACAGAAAGGGAAAAAAGTTGCCATGGTTGGTGACGGCATCAACGACAGTGCTGCTTTAGCTCAGGCGGACTTAAGTATAGCTATGGGACAAGGTAGTGATATCGCTATCGATGTAGCCATGGTAACGATTCTCTCTTCTGATTTACTCAAAATTCCTGAAATGATTTGTTTATCACAATTAACCGTAAAGACAATTCATCAAAATCTATTTTGGGCTTTTATTTATAATTTGTTCAGTATTCCTATTGCTGCCGGAATCCTCTTCCCCATAAATGGGTTCTTACTAAATCCTATGTTTGGAGGAGCCGCAATGGCATTAAGCAGCGTTAGTGTGGTATTCAACAGTCTTTTACTAAAAAGAAAAAATATAGACAGATTCTTACAAAAGAAAATAGGAGTAAAGCATCCAATAAATCAAAACAATATGAAAAAAGAGTTTAAAATTGAAGGAATGATGTGCGAACATTGTAGCACTCGTGTTGAACGTGTTTTAAATGATATCCCTGGGGTGCAAGCCACGGTTACCTTAACCCCTCCTGTAGTTGTCATTTCATTTTCCCAAAAAGAAATCGATTTAAAAACGCTCCAAAAAATAATATTGGAAAAAGCAGGCTCTTATCAATTATCTCCCAAAAAATAAACACGGCATAAACAAAAGGCATTTATTCAATATAAATGCCTTTTGTTTTTTCATCCATTTTTTACCCATGTTTTATTTTGACTATGTTCTAAAAAATAACACACGATTATCCAAAGGCAGTTTTTCTTTCGGTTCCGGAGTTTCCGCAGGTACTCCAAACGGCATCTCTGCAATTAACCTCCATGATGTAGGTAAATTCCACGTATTTCTTACTGTTTCATCTATTAATGGATTATAATGTTGTAAAGAAGCCCCCATGCCTGCTTCCTCCAACATCATCCATACCACTAATTGATGCATTGCATTGGTTTGTTCTGACCATACAGAAAAATTCGCTGCATATACCGGAAATTTATCTTGTAGAGCATGAATTATATCACGATCTTCAAAAAACAAGATTGTTCCATATCCTGAAGCAAAACCGGCATCTATTTTCAATACAGTTCGATTAAATACCTCTGGGGGGACAATCTCTTGCAATGTTTTCTTCACAATACCCCATAATTTTTGATGAGCTTCACCTGTAAGCAATACAAGTCGTGTTGTTTGGGAATTGAATGCAGAGGGGACATATTCTGCGACAAAACGCAACATTTGTTCCAATTCAACATCTGATAAAGTGGATTGAGCAGTTATTTTATAAAATGAACGACGATTTCGCAATAAACTTTTAAAATTTTCTTCAGCCATACAGAAGCACATAATCAGAATAGGACGAATTTACGTTTACAAATGTACGAAAAAACATTAAGACTATTAGGATATTATTTACTTATTTGTTTTTTTATTTTTTCTACTCCAAATGAATGGGAAGTAATTTTTCTTAAAAATTGTTTGTATTTATTTTGGAATGACTTGACAATTGTTTTTATCCTGTTTTGGACTGTCTGATAAAGACGATAACGAACTATCTGACAAAAGAAAATGGACAATACAGCTAAAAAAGTTCAAAACATTGAATTGAACTTCTTGAACAAACTCTTAAATAACCATAAAACAACTGTTATAATATTATTCTATATTACTAAAATGTAGAATAATGATTTTTATGGAATCATTTTAAGAAAAATACATATCTTTGCAGAGATGAAAAAATATACAGTATTTTTACTCTATCTTCTATTAAGTGGATTACTTTTTACAAGTATCCTTTCCCATGTTTCTTTATCGCATGGGAAAAGAGTTTATGCTGTTATAACAGAACAAAGTTCTATTTCTGACCCTGATAAAGAGACTGTAAAAGCCCGTATTATTCATGGAACGGGTACCGATTGCCTCAATTTTATACTTAAAGATTTATCTGCCAAAGTTTATGGTAGTCGGGAAAATAATAATATTTATTCAAATTATAACGGGAAATGGCAGGACGGAACTCGAAATTTTGTATCCAATATGTTCATGGGGAAGCAAAAAATCGATAACCGAAAAACGAATAATTTTCCTCTTACAGCCATTCATTATTTATCTTCCTCTGAAGCTTATTATATTGCTCTACGGCAAATCCGCATTTAATTAAATAATTTGTTTTCAACGATTTAAACAATATTGATGCATTACATTTATTGTATTGCCAATGATTTTTAATTTCCACATTGAAAACAATAATCGTTAATAAAATCCTGTTTTAACATTTTTATCTTAAAAAGACGTTTAATCTATTATTCTCCAAGTAAATAATAGGTTGAATTATTAAATTCATTTATTAATTTATTCAAATAAAATATCATGGGAACAAACAATATATCAGGAAAAACTATTGATGTAACAGAAAATATGATTGGACAACGCAAAGCATTAAAACCCGTTATGTTTTCTATATTATTAATGCTTATCGGAGCAGGCTGTCTTTTTGCCGCTACTACCATAGAAGATAAAACTACCTCAGCCTATTTAAGTTTAGTATCCTTAGGCTGGGTGGGAATTGCTACTGGTATTATAAAAATAGTTCTTGGTTGTAACGAAAAAATATATAAACCGACAGGGAGTCCAATTTGTATTCATGAGATATATTTTAGTTCAGCCGGTCTTGCAACACTTAATCATGCTTTAGAAAACAAAGAATTTGATCAAATCAGAAAGATTATGGAACATGAAGGGAAAAATGCACGTCTTGATTTATGGGTATCTAAAGATGGAAGATTCATTTCCGCCCAAATTTTTGAGTATGTTCCATATAATTATCAACCGACTTCACCTATTTATCAATTTACAGATGATGAAGCCAGTGCTTTTTACAAAGTCATCATGCCTTTGTTTCATGTAAATCAATAAAAGCCACTTTTCCATTATAATAAAATTATCCATGTTGCCAGGAAGAGAAAATCTCGACATAAAATTGCTTGAGATATTTCTCTTCCTTTTTAATATTCCAATTTTTTGAGTAAAAAGACACAACTCTTTGATTTTTTTTACTGTTTCCATCCTGTTCTCTTCAACTGAAGACTTACTGTCCCTTTCAAACAAGAAAAAAAGCGCAGGAAATAATCATCAAACCATTCTGAAACAAATTTTAAACGACTTCTTACTTATTAAATTACAGCGATACCCTTTAATAAATCTTTACGAATAAAAAAGGAGATAGTTTTGTTATTCCGAAAAAAATACGTACCTTTGTAACTGAAATAAATAACTACGCGGAAGTAGCTCAGTTGGTAGAGCACAACCTTCCCAAGGTTGGGGTCGCGAGTTCGAGCCTCGTTTTCCGCTCCAGAAGAGGGTGACCCAAAAGTCAAAGACAGACTTAAGGGTTACCTTTCTTTTTTTATAATGCCAGGAAAGTCCCGGCGAGTCCGGGTA
>CASFOM010000296.1 GCA_949296295.1 uncultured Alistipes sp.
CTTTTGTGTACGTTTAACGTACTTTGTTTCTGTCTTTTCCATATTGTTACTTCTTTTTGTTGTAACGCTATTTCAGGACTAGACAAATTCAACATAAAGGAGGCGACCAAATTTACGATTGGGTTGCCTCTTTTGTTTTGTTAAAACCACCGAAAGAAATATATGCAAAGGTTATTCAGATAAACGAGTAAATGAAACATGGAATAACAATGACTATTCTTTGTAAATGAAAATGAGAATAAGATTATATTGGCTTCCCCAAAAGTAGAGTAGTTGTGGTTTTACAATTACCATTTTCTGTTTTTACATCTTTCCCGATAATAATCTCTCTGCTTTTACAAAAAAGAGAATAATAATCTGTTTGTATTTATTCTGAATAACTTGAAGGCTATTAAGTCTGTTTGAAAGTCACCGAACTATTTGATGAAGGAAAAGAGAAAAAACAAAAAGGGACTCAAAATTTCTTGAATCCAATCTTTTGATTCAAGAAATTCAACCAAACTCTAAAACATTTCTTACGAACGAAGGTTTGTCGTTATCGCTTTTTTCTATAAATTTGTAATTTAAAAAAGTTTTTTACAAAATGAGTCAGATAGAACTAAGTGAACAAGAAGTCATTAGACGTAATTCATTGGAAGAGTTACGAAAATTAGGAATAGAACCTTATCCGGCAGAGATGTTTGAAGTAACTTCAACAAGTGAAGAAATCCACAAACATTATTCTCCCGAAGAAAATAATTTCCAACATGTATCCATAGCAGGTCGAATTATGAGTCGCCGCATTATGGGGAATGCTTCTTTTTTCGAATTACAAGACCATACAGGACGCATACAAGTATATATACGACGTGACGATATTTGTCCGGAAGGAGATACTACCTTATATAATACGGTATTTAAAAAATTACTTGATATCGGTGATTTTGTAGGAGTAACCGGATTTGCCTTCATCACCAGAACCGGCGAACTGTCAGTACACTGTCAATCCTTTAAGGTATTGAGTAAATCCATTCGTCCGCTACCTATCGTAAAAGAAAAGGATGGAAAAATATTCGATGCTTTTAGTGATCCGGAACAACGTTATCGCCAACGATATGTAGATTTGGTTGTAAATCCTCAAGTAAAGGATACCTTTTTAAAACGAACCAAAATCATCAATACCATGCGGGAGTTTTTTAACTCCAAGAACTATGTAGAAGTAGAGACACCGGTATTGCAACCCATTCCCGGAGGAGCTTCTGCACGTCCTTTTATTACTCATCACAACACTTTGGATATTCCGTTGTATCTTCGTATTGCAAATGAATTGTATTTGAAGCGATTAATTGTCGGAGGTTTTGAAGGAGTATATGAATTTGCCAAAGATTTCAGAAATGAAGGGATGGACCGTACTCACAATCCGGAATTTACCGTCATGGAAATTTACGTAGCTTACAAGGATTATATCTGGATGATGGAATTTGTGGAAGAGATGATAGAACGTGTAGCTATGGCGTTGCATGGAACGACACAAGTACAAATAGGGGAACATACTGTAAATTTTGCCCGCCCATTCAAACGCCTGTCGATGACGGATGCCATCAAGTCCAAAACAGGTTTTGATATTACCGACAAGACAGAAGAAGAATTACGTGCCAAGTGTGCCGAACTACATATAGAAGTAGATGATACGATGGGGAAAGGCAAGTTGATAGATGCCATTTTCGGAGCATTCTGTGAATCGGATTTAATCCAACCTACCTTTATCATCGATTATCCTATTGATATGTCTCCTTTATGTAAACGTCACCGGAACAACAAGGAATTAACAGAACGTTTTGAATTATTCGTAGCCGGGAAAGAACTATGTAATGCCTATTCCGAGTTAAATGACCCAATAGATCAGTTGGAACGTTTCCAAGAACAATTGCGTTTATCGGAAAAGGGAGATGATGAAGCCATGTTTATAGATATGGATTTTGTTCGTGCATTGGAATATGGAATGCCTCCTTGTTCTGGAATGGGTATTGGTATTGACCGTTTAACTATGTTCATGACAGGAGCAGCTTCTATACAGGATGTATTGTTTTTCCCGCAAATGCGTCCAGAAAAAAAAGTGACCAAAGACAGTCCGGAGCAATTTGCAGCTCAAAGTATTCCGGCAGAATGGACAGAAGTTTTGTATAAATTGGGATTTCTGACTGTTGATTCATTGAAAAAAGCTCAAGCAAACAAACTGTTTAATGATTTATGCAGTTATAATAAAAAGAATAAATTAGGATTGAAAAATCCATCAATACAAGAGGTGGAATCGTGGATTAGCACACAAAAATAATTTAAATACACATATAATATGAGAAAACAAATTGTAGCAGGTAACTGGAAAATGAATACCACACCTGCAGAAGGAGCAGAACTGGCCAAAGCAGTAGCAGAATTAAGTAAAGAAACTTCTGCAAACGTATCATTAATCGTAGCTCCTCCTTTCACCCATTTATGCTCTGTTTCAGAAGCATTAAAAGGTTCGAAAGTGGCATTATCCGCACAGAATTGTGCTGACCAAGCCAAAGGAGCTTACACTGGAGAGGTATCTGCTCAAATGATTGCCTCTTTAGGTGCATCATACGTCATTTTAGGACATTCTGAAAGACGTGAATATTACGGAGAAACCAGTGAAACATTAAATAAAAAAATGGCATTGGCGTATGCCAATAATTTAGCGCCTATTTATTGTGTAGGAGAAAAACTGGAAGAACGGGAATCTGAAAAGCATTTTGATGTTGTACGGGCACAAATTGAAGAAGTTGTTTTCCAACTTACCCCAGAGCAATTTGATCAATTGATTATTGCTTATGAACCGGTTTGGGCTATTGGAACAGGAAAAACAGCAACAGCAGATCAGGCACAGGAAATGCATGCTTATATTCGTAGCGTTTTAGCTGAAAAATTTGGAGATAAAGCCAATAATTGTTCTATTTTGTACGGAGGTAGTTGTAAACCATCCAATGCTAAAGAACTATTTGCTAAAGCAGATGTGGACGGAGGATTAATTGGTGGAGCCTCTTTAGTCGCTTCAGATTTTATAGCTATTGCAAAATCATTCTAATTTTATATAAAACACAAGTAAAGGAGGTGTGCCATTATCAAAATTGGCCACCTCCTTTTTAATTATCAGCATAAACCTCAAGAGTCCTGTTTACATGGGAAAAACAGGTAAATCAGTATTGTAAAAAGGAGACAACTATTTACAATAGTAACATAGTACTTTAAATAGGTAAGTTAGAGGTTTTGATTTAAGAAAATAAATCCAATTTAAATTAGTTCTCACATCTAATTACCTGTTTTTTAGTTTCTCCATGCCATATATAATAACAATAATTACCATTGTTAATATTTCGGACAGGGATAATGCCAGCCAAACCCCTTTTATCCCTATCATTTTAGGAAGTAAT
Source organism: uncultured Alistipes sp. (assembly GCA_949296295.1). GTDB lineage: Bacteria > Bacteroidota > Bacteroidia > Bacteroidales > Rikenellaceae > CASDZK01. The sequence continues at coordinate 3,432 of CASFOM010000296.1, forward strand.
ATGAAACAGGGGATAAGAAAAATACAACCGCGTAATAATGCTAAGATTATTGCTGGCCTTATTCTTTCTATACTTTGGAAATAGCCAATTGCTGCTATGTTTACAATAAAAAAAATAAAACCTGCTGAAAAATAAGGAAATCCCTTTATAGCTATTTGAGCCGCTTTATTTTCAGGAGAAACAAAGCATTCCACCAATACCTCAGGATAAACAGAAAATGCAAAGGTCACAATCATTCCACATCCAATAGCCGTTAAAAAGGCAATACGTCCTGTCGCTATAACTCTTTCTTTATAACCTAACCCAAAATTATAACTGATAATAGGTTGTGCAGATTGAGCAATAGCATTTCCCACCATAAAAACGAAAGGGATATAATAGCAAGCTATTCCAAATGCTCCAACTCCATTATCTCCCAAATAGGACATAAAGGTTTGATTTCCCACAAACATAAGAACTGCCAATGTGGCTTCTCCCAACAAAGCAGAAAAACCAATACGACATTGATAATTGAGATTTCGTAAAGAAAGATACAAACTCTTAAAACTCCATTTAAGCCGATATAATCGCAAATGGCGGGCATAAAATAATAAATAAGAAACAGAAATGATCCCTCCTGTTACTATACTAATAGACGTAGCAAATGCTGCTCCCTTTATCCCCCAACCTAAAGGGAAAATAAACAACCAATCAAGTATTACATTGATTACAGCTGTTATAATACTACACAACATAGCCAATCGGGGAGCTCCATCCAAACGAATGATAAACAATGATACCGTTATCCATATCTGAAATATCCATGAAGGAACAGACCATACTAAATAATCCGTTACCATAGGTAACAGATATTCTGAAGCTCCCAATAATCTGGCAGTGTGTTCCGGGTAAATCATCATGAACACTGAAGGCAATAAGGCAACTATGGTTACAAATAACAAAGCTTGTGTTACATTCAAACGAGCTGACTTATTTTTACCTCTTGATAATTGAATTGAAGCTACAACAGAACATCCAACCCCAACCATAAGACCTATTCCGGTAAAAAGCATCAACAAAGGGATACAAATGTTAATAGCAGCAATGCCGTCACTACCGACACCATGTCCCACAAATATTCCGTCAATTGCAGTAACGGCAGATATGCTGAGCATTCCCAATAGTGTAGGGATAAAATACTTTTTAAACAATACAAAAACATTTAATGTGCTTAGGTCAATAGCGTCTCTTTCCATATTTAACAGTATTTTATACACAAAAAGCCGGATAAGCTGATTGGTTTTACCCAGTCATCTTATCCGGCTTTTAGGCCCTCCGATGAGGATTACAAAACTCTTTTTTCGTAATTTCCTTGCAAAGGTGGGACAAATCTTTTTATCAAACAAATTTTAGAAAAACTTTCAACAAACATGCTTCGAGTATATAAATTTATCTTC
>CASFOM010000297.1 GCA_949296295.1 uncultured Alistipes sp.
GTTTTATTATTTTTATTGCTGTCATTGCTTCCATTGTACAGTTGGTGGAAATGATTGTGGAAAAGTTTTCTCCTACATTATATAATCAGTTAGGAATTTTCCTTCCCTTGATAGCTGTGAACTGCGCTATTATGGGTGGTTCATTGTTCATGCAGGAACGTGATTATGCAAGTGTGGGCGAAGCTACTGCTTTTGCTTTAGGTTCTGGTATCGGTTGGTGGTTGGCTATTATATTGATGGCGGCTATTCGAGAAAAAATCACTTATTCCAATGTTCCAGTTCCTTTGAGAGGAGCAGGCATTACCTTTATTTTGACTGGGCTGATGGGGATTGCTTTCATGATCTTTATGGGAATACAGCTTTAAAGCCTAACCTTTTAACATTTAATTGACGAAAAATAATGACTACGACGATTATAATTGCAACGCTGGCCTTCTTAGTTGTTATCCTGGTTTTGGTGGCTGTGCTGTTGTATGCGAAGAAAAAATTGATGCCTTCTGGAATTGTAAAGATTTCCATTAATGATGGCAAAAAAGAGATAGAAGCTGCTCCGGGAAACAGTTTGTTATCTACTCTTTCCGATAATGGAGTGTTTTTGCCCTCCGCTTGTGGAGGAGGTGGTTCTTGCGGAATGTGCAAGTGTCAGGTTTTAGAAGGAGGCGGAGATATTTTGCCTACTGAAGTAAACTTTTTTACTCGAAAACAACAGCAGGAACATTGGCGTTTAGGGTGCCAAGTGAAGGTGAAAGAAAATTTGAAAATACATGTTCCTGAAGCTGTCTTAGGCGTGAAAAAATGGGAATGTGAAGTGGTTTCCAACCATAATGTAGCAACATTCATTAAAGAATTTGTGGTGAAATTACCGGAAGGAGAAACATTGAATTTCCGTTCAGGAGGATATATTCAAATCGATGTTCCCAAATATGATGAAATTAAATTCTCTGATTTCGATATTGACCCACAATATCATGAAGATTGGGATAAGATGAAGATGTGGGATTTGGTAACAAAAAATCCAGAGCCTACTTTCCGAGCTTATTCTATGGCCAATCATCCTGCAGAGGGGAACATTGTAATGTTGAATATTCGTATTGCTACGCCACCATGGGATAGAGCGGCCGGAGCGTTTGCCAAAGTAAATCCGGGTATATGTTCTTCTTACATATACTCTTTAAAACCAGGTGATAAAGTAACTATTTCCGGACCTTATGGAGAATTCTTTGTGAAAGATACCCCTAATGAAAAAATGTTTATCGGAGGGGGAGCCGGAATGGCACCTATGCGGTCTCATATTTTCCATCTGTTTAATACTGAGAAAACTGATAAAAAAGTTACATTCTGGTATGGTGCTCGTTCTGCACGGGAAGTATTCTATGAAGATCAATTCCGACAGATCGAACGAGATTTCCCTAATTTTAAATTTACGATTGCTTTGTCTGAACCTAAACCGGAAGATAATTGGACAGGTCCCGTTGGATTTATTCATCAAGTGATTTATGAAAATTATTTGAAAAATCATGAAGCACCTGAAGACATTGAATACTATTTGTGCGGACCTCCTATGATGACAGCAGCTGCAACCAAAATGTTGGATGAATTGGGAGTACCTCCTGAAAATATCATGTACGATAATTTTGGAGCATAGTTGGAAAAAACAGATAGAAAACGGATACTTCAGTTTTGAAGTATCCGTTTTCTATTTCGGAAATATTCTTATCTTTGTACGCGCAAAACGAAACAGATATTTTGTTTTGTAATGGTTGTTGGAAGATTATACAATATATTTTTCAAAACCAAATAAAACGTTTTATTAAAAAAGGAAACAAGAAGAAACTTTATACCCCTTAATCTTTGAAAAATAAGATTAAAGTCGTACCTTTACACAGTTATAATTTAAGCTAAAACAATGACAGAAGAAGGAGGAAAAATAATCAAGGTAAACATCGAGGAACAGATGAAATCCGCTTATATAGACTACTCTATGTCGGTAATTGTTTCTCGTGCCTTGCCTGACGTGCGTGATGGATTAAAGCCCGTACATAGAAGAGTATTGTATGGGATGAGTCATGAATTGAATCTATACAACGATAAGAAACATAAAAAATCGGCCAGAATAGTCGGAGAAGTTTTGGGGAAGTTTCATCCCCATGGAGATAGCTCGGTTTATGACGCTATGGTACGTATGGCTCAACCCTGGTCGTTACGTTATCTATTGGTAGATGGTCAAGGTAATTTTGGATCAGTCGATGGTGATAGTCCCGCAGCAATGCGTTATACGGAAGCCCGTATGGAAAAAATTACCGAAGCCGTAATGGCGGATATCGAGAAAGATACGGTTGACTATACACTGAACTTTGATGATACCTTACAGGAACCTACTGTCTTACCGACCAGAATACCTTTGTTATTAGTCAATGGGACATCGGGTATTGCGGTAGGTATGGCTACGAATATGCCCCCTCATAATTTGTCGGATACAGTAGATGCCATTTGCGCTTATGTAGATAATCCTGATATTGAAATTTCGGATTTGATTAAATATATCAAAGCGCCAGACTTCCCGACAGGGGGAATTGTGTATGGTTGTGAAGGGGTAAAGGAAGCTTATGAAACAGGGCGAGGTCGTGTTATCATTCGTTCAAAAACAGAAATTGAACATGCAGCATCAGGAAGAGAAACCATTGTTGTAACAGAAATACCCTATCAGGTTAATAAGTCTGAACTGGTAAAGAAAATAGACGATTTACGAAGAGAAGGAAAGATAGATGGCATTGCAGAAGTAAATGATGAATCCGGACGTGAAGGAATGCGTATTGCCATAACCTTAAAGACGGATGCTGTTTCAAGTGTTGTATTAAATAATTTGTTTAAATATACACCTCTTCAGTCTTCTTTTGCCGTAAACAGTATTGCTTTGGTTGATGGTCGCCCAAAATTATTGACTTTAAAAGATCAAATCAAATATTTTGTTCGGCACCGTCATGAAGTTATTTTGAGAAGAACCCGTTTCGAATTGGAACAAGCAGAAAAACGAGCCCATATTTTACAGGGACTGTTGATTGCTCAAGATAATATAGATGAAGTTGTCCATATTATTCGAAATTCCAAAACAGCAGAGGTTGCTAAAGAGCAACTTATGGAACGTTTCCAATTAACCGACGTGCAGGCTACCGCTATTATTGATATGAGATTGCGGGCTTTAATCGGTTTGGAACGAGAAAAATTACAATCGGAATTTGATGCTTTGATGAAACAGATTGAATATTTCAATCGTGTCTTGGCTGAAGAAGCGTTGCAAAGACAGATTATCAAAGATGAACTGATTGAAGTGAAAAATAAATACGGGGATGAACGTCGAAGTGAAATACAACTTTCTGCAGAAGAGTTTAATCCGGAAGATTTTTATGCCGATGACGATGTGGTAATTACCATTTCTCATTTGGGTTATATCAAACGAACTCCTTTAACAGAGTATCGGACCCAGCATCGGGGAGGTGTCGGAAGTAAAGGTTCAGCTACTCGTGATGAAGATTTCATCGAACATATTTATGTGACTACAATGCATAATACCATGCTGTTCTTTACGGAAAAAGGTCGCTGTTATTGGTTGAAAGTTTATCAAATCCCGGAAGGTTCCCGATTGTCCAAAGGACGGGCTATTCAAAATGTAATACAAATAGAACCGGATGATAAAGTACGTGCTTATATAAATGTTCGTAGATTAAGTGATCCGGAATATACAAATAATAATTATATTTTGATGGCTACTCGAGAAGGAGTGGTAAAGAAAACCAAGTTGTCTGAATATTCCCGTCCTCGACAAAACGGGGTTAATGCCATCACAATTAAAGAAGGCGATCAGTTAATTGATGCTAAATTGACAGATGGAAATTGTGATATCGTATTGGCTGCTAAAGAAGGTAAGGCAATTCGTTTCCCGGAAGCAACAGTACGTTCAGTAGGACGTACTTCTCAAGGCGTAAAAGGAATTACCTTGGATGAAGGGGATGAGGTAATTGGTATGATTACAGCGGTTAAGAATGTTCCAACGGAAATTTTGGTCGTTTCTGAAACCGGTTTTGGAAAACGAACCGATTTAGAGGAATATCGTATTACCAACAGAGGAGGAAAAGGAGTTAAAACTATTCAGGTAACCGAAAAAACGGGAACACTAATTTCTATCCAAAATGTTACGGATGATAATGATTTAATGATTATTAATAAATCAGGAATGACTATTCGAATTCCGGTTTCCAGCATTCGTGTAACGGGAAGAGCTACACAAGGAGTAAAAGTAATTAACTTAAGAGGGAAAGACTCCATTGCTTCAGTAATTGCGGTTCCCAAAAGCGAAGAGGAAGATGCTCCTGATCAAAGTGAGTCGTTAAATCAGGAAATACAACAAGGGGTAGAAGGTGTTGTAGAATAGATATTGACGAACATATAAACAAATAACTGATTTTATAAAGAAAGTATGAAAAAGATTTTATTGACTGTAGCATCATTAATGATGGTTTCGGCCATGTCATTCGCTCAAAATGTGAATGTGGCCCTCTATAAATCTAAAATAGAGAGAAGTAATGCGGATATTCAGGATCCTAAGAAAAACGGGAAGTCTTCTACATGGTTGTCTCGAGGAAAAGCTTTTTACGATACAGCTGTTGCCAATAATTTTAAAATTTTTGCAGGAATGCCGGAAGCCGATATGATTGAAAAAATTGGGAATCCGGTAAATGCTAAAGAAATTCCTGTCGAAACTTATAATGGAGTCAATTATTTAAAATATCAATATAATGATGTTGATATTTATTTGTTGGCGGATAAAAAAACTGTGGATTTTTGGATTGAAACAAATCCTATTTATCCAGGGGCATTGGAAGAATCCAAAAAAGCTTATTTAAAAGCTATGGAAATAGATCCTGCTGCACAAAAAAAGGCTACCGACGGATTGATTAATGTAATGAATGCTTATCGGAGCGTGGCAGGTAATGTAAATAAAATTGGCAAAGCAGCAGAAGCTGGTCAAAATTTCGGAGCTGCTTATGAAATAGGTTCTATGGATATTATTAATGATAAAGATGCTGATTCATGGGCCTATTATGCTGGAGTATTTGGTGCTATTACTGAAAATTTTGATGCAACAATAAAATATTTGGCACCTTTAGCTGAAGCAGGAAGTTTTGAAGAAAATGGAGATACCTATTATTATCTTGCTTATGCATATCAGAAAAAAGGGAACTTTGAAGATGCTGAAAAGAATTATTTGAAAGGGATTGAAAAGTATCCATCCAACCAAAAATTATTACAGGATTTAATCTCTTTATATATAGAGAAAAAAGAAGATCCTGCTAAAGTGATTCCTTACATTAAAAAAGGTCAGGAAAGCGATCCGAATAATGTCGTTTTCTTTTTGGCAGAAGGAATTGCCTATGGTAGTATGAAAGAGTACGATAAAGCTATTGAAGCATTCAATAATGCATTAAAAATTAATCCTGATTATTTTGAAGCGCTCTATTCTATCGGAACTTCTTATTATGAAAAAGCTGGTCAATTAAATAATGAATTGTCCAATGTTGATTTTACCAATACAAAATTGAGAGAAGAATTGACTGCCTCAATTTATGAAGCATATAAAAATGCATTACCTTCTTTGGAAAAAGCTCATTCTTTAAAACCAGAAGATAAAAGCACTGTTGAATTTTTGAAATCTATTTATTTCGTTTTGCGGGATCAAAGTTCAGAAATGCAGGCAAATTATGATAAATACAATGAGTTGTTTAAATCTATGTAATTTCATAAAATAGTAAAAA
>CASFOM010000298.1 GCA_949296295.1 uncultured Alistipes sp.
AAAGATATCCATTTTTATCCCTTATATCCAAATTTTTTCTTAAGTTTTTTTCCTAAAAAAATCCATAAAAATATTTTATCCCTATGTATCAACAAATTAGAAACAAATATTTTTTTATTTCGTATAAAAAAAACAGGAAATATTTTTACTCCATCGGATATTTCACTGTAACAGTGTGTTGTTTTGCTCCTGCTAATTCAAAATAAACCAAATGTACTGTCAAAGGATTCTGAGCAGAATATTTATTCAAATCATAACGTTCCGTAATATCACAAGCTACCGGATAAATCAAGTAATTATCATGAACTCCTGTCTCTGAAGACCGATGTTTGGCCAATATATATAACTCATTTTCGGTACTACGTTCTTCATCTATTAAAAAGCCTATACGATGGCCTTGTGTTTGTTCATCATAACGTAAATCCGCAGTAAAACTAAGATAAGACTTTCCAGCATAATCATTTCGACTTAGCCATACACCTCCACTCTCTGAATTATAAATATCCATATTTCTATCGCCAATAGCCTCCAATGCTTCATCTTCTGATTGAAAATCAGAGCTATAATAAGGAGAGGAAGTATTAACAGATAATAAATTAATAACATCTACATCATACTCCTTATCCACATTACTTTGCGTATTTCCTTTAATATAATATACGATATTAAACCGAGTATTGGACAAATTATAATTTTCTCCTATGCCGGAAACTGTACCGTACAACGTCTCGTTATCATCTGTCATCAATTTGAATTCATCTTCTCCCAACAGCATCAGAGTACCATACTTCTGATATAGAGTTGGGGCCTCGTCTTTTTTACAAGAAGAGAATAAACAAAACATTACTATACAAACGACAACAGATGTTATAATCCGTTTTACACTCATTTTCATTTTGATTTATCTACTTAATCTTAATATTTTCTTCTGGTTCCAACACAGTATTCAAAACTTCATCCAAAGTTCGAACATAGTGGAAATTAATTCCTTTTACATACTCCGCTTTGATATCCTTAATATCTTTTTCATTATCAACACTAACAATAACGTCTGTAATACCAGCTCGTTTAGCAGCCAATATTTTTTCCTTTAATCCTCCCACAGGTAACACTTTTCCTCGTAAAGTGGTCTCTCCCGTCATAGCAAACCGTTCTTTTAACTTACGGTTGGTCAATAATGATGTAATGGAAGTAACCATCGCAATTCCGGCACTTGGACCATCTTTAGGAATAGCTCCTTCTGGAACGTGGATATGAATATCATTCTGTTCCAACTTTTCCATAGGGATATGTAACTCTTCTGCATGGGCCTTCACCCATTGCAACGCAATAGTAGCAGATTCTTTCATTACATCTCCCAAATTACCGGTCAAAGAAAGACCTCCTTTCCCTTTCGTCAAAATTGACTCTATAAATAATATATCTCCGCCAACCTCAGTCCATGCCAATCCTGTTACAATACCGGGTTTGTCATTCCCTTCATACATATCATTAATAAACCGGGGAACTCCCAATATTTTTTCAACATCAGCCTCCGTAATTTCTGCTTTGAATTTATCTTCAAAACCAATTTCTTTAGCCCGATGACGAACAATTTTAGCTATTAATTTATCTAAGGTACGAACCCCTGATTCACGAGTATATTCGCTGATAATTTTTTCCAAAACACTATCCTTAATTTTCAACTGGCGTGCTTTTACACCATGAGCCTCAAGTTGTTTAGGCAAAAGATGTCGTTTGGCTATCTCTATTTTCTCTTCAAGCAAATATCCAGATACATTAATCATCTCCATACGGTCCCGCAACGCAGGGGATATCGCTCCTGCGTTATTTGCCGTAGCAATAAAGAGGACCTTGGACAAATCATACTCCATATCAAGATAATTATCATGAAAAGTAGTATTTTGTTCAGGATCAAGAACTTCCAATAACGCAGAAGCAGGATCTCCATGATTTCCAATTCCTACCTTATCTATTTCATCAAGAATCACAACAGGATTAGAAGTGCCACACTTCCGAATAGTTTGTATAATTCGTCCAGGCATAGCCCCAATATAAGTACGACGATGTCCGCGAATCTCAGATTCATCATGCAAACCTCCCAAAGAAATACGCCCAAACTTTCGATTCAATGCTTTGGCAACAGATTTCCCTAACGAAGTTTTCCCAACCCCTGGAGGGCCATACAAACAGATAATGGGAGATTTTAAATCACCCTTTAATTTTAAAACAGCTAAATATTCTATAATACGATCTTTAACTTCTTCCAATCCGTAATGATCATTATCCAATCTTTTTTTCGCGTGGTTCAAATCCAAATTATCTTTTGAAACAACGTCCCAAGGAAGATCCAATAATAATTGCAAATAATTGATTTGAACAGAATACTCAGCTACAGCTGGATTCATCCGTTCCAATTTAGAGACCTCTTTTTCAAATAATTCGGCCAACTCTTTTTTCCACTTCTTATGGGCTGCGCGTTCACGCAATTCCATAATTTCGCTTTCAGAAGGATCATTTCCCAGCTCATCCTGAATGGTTCGCATCTGTTGTTGCAGATAATATTCCCGTTGCTGCAAATCAATATCCTGTTTTACCTTCTGCTGTATTTCATTCTTCAGCTTCATGATTTGCTGTTCCCGAATCAAAATCTCCAACAAACGTTGAGCTCGAATCAACAATCCCGGAGCTTCTAATAGATTTTGACGATCTACATCTGAAAACTCTAAATTAGAACTGATAAAATTAATGATACCTCGTTTGTTGTCAATATTTTTTATAGCAAAAGTCGCTTCCTTGGGAATAGAATTGGAACCATTAATCAAATTAATGGCAATATCCTTTATTGACTCCACCAATGCATCAAATTTTACATTATCCTTTTCCGGATTTATATCCTTTAATGCCACAACTTTAGCTCGGAAATAAGGTTCTGACGAGACATAATCAACCACTTCTATCTTTTCCAATCCCTGTAATATAACCGTCAGATTACCATTCGGCATTTCCAAAATCTTCAATACTCGTGCAGCTGTCCCTATTTTATATAAATCAGCAGGACCTGGGTCCTCTACGGAAGCCTCTTTCTGCAATACTGTTCCCAATAATATCCCCTGCTTTTCGATATCTCGAACTAAACGAATTGACTTATCTCGTCCTACCGTAATAGGAGTTATAGCTCCAGGAAACAAAACAGAGCTACGTAAAGTTAAAATAGGCAGAATTTCAGGTATTTCCACATCATTCATCTCATCGTCCTCTGGAGAAAGAATAGGAACTACAGAACTTTTAGTATCTAGCATATCCGAAATATTGGACAATTTATCTTCAATTTTATATTTTTTATTCATATTTCCCTCTTACAAAATCTTTACAAAATTACTATTTTTTTATTTTTCTGGCAAGTAAGCCCCTTTCACCTAGTTTTAAACAAGTCTAAACTAATTCAGACCAAAAACATTGGCTTATTACAAACGCATTCTTTAATCAAATATTATATCTTCTTCAACATCCAATTTATTATTATAATAGTCTTGCCTGATTAATTTTAGACCAAACCTGTTTTTCGTCCTTAAAATATATGGTAAGTTTTCAACCACAAGATGCAAAAATACAGCATAAATTAAAAATCCACATAAGGATAAAACGACAAAAAAAGATTGGGACATTATTTTCTGACTCCATTTATTCCTTTAGCAGATTCCTCCTCTCACAGAGCAATTACTCTC
>CASFOM010000299.1 GCA_949296295.1 uncultured Alistipes sp.
TTAACGATGATTGTGTTATTTAATTAAGTGAAGGTATTTCTGAGATTAATCTGGTTATGATTTCTTGCACACTTTCTATTTTTGAAATGCAAGCTGCACATTCTCCTACTTCTAAAAAACCTTCTTCTATATCTCCTTCAAAAATTCCGGCTTTGGCTCTCTTGTTGCCTGCTAGTTTATTTAATACTTCCTGAGAAACACCATTGCGTTCTGCTTCTAATAATCGTTCACATATTGTATTTTTTATCATACGGATGTTGGCCGTTTTTGTTAAACACATGGCAGTCCCTCCATCCGTTACATTTATCACTGCTTGTTTGTACCGTTCATGAGCTGACGATTCTTTGCTAGCCGCAAAAAGAGTTCCTATCTGTACTCCTTCTGCTCCTAAAGTTAATGCAGCAGAAATTCCACGACCGGAAACAATGCCTCCAGCAGCAATAACAGGAATGGATAATCGATTATGCAGTATTTCCAATAAAACCATTGTGGTCGTTCCTTCTTTACCATTGTGTCCTCCTGCTTCAAACCCTTCGGCGACAACGGCATCAACCCCTGCATCTTGTGCTTTTAATGCTTGTTTTAGATTGGATATTACATGAACTACTTTAATTCCTTCCTTTTTTAATTGCTCTGTATATAACATGGGGTTTCCGGCAGAGGTGAAGATAATGGATATCTTTTCTCTTTTTATGATTTCCCATACTTTATCTAATTGAGGGTATCCTAATGGGATATTTATACCAAAAGGTTTATGGGTATTCTTTTTACATTGTCGGATATGTTCTTCCAATACTTCAGGATGCATGGAACCTGCTCCGATTAATCCCAAACCTCCTGCATTGGAAACGGCAGAAGCTAACTCCCAGCCACTACACCATACCATTCCACCAGATATGATAGGGTATTGAATATTAAATAACTTTGTTATTTTTGTCTCCATATTAAAAATATTTAAAATATTCTTGGGCGTACAAGATGAGTTTTTATTGTTTTTTTAGATATAAAAATCTTATATTTGTATGCAAATATAAGATTAAAAATGATTCATAATGGAAAAGATTGTTGTGGCTTTGTTGGCGGGAGGAGATTCTTCTGAAGCAGAGATATCGCTGGCAGGTACAAAACATATCTACTCGATATTGGATAGAACAAAGTATGTTCCGTATATAGTTACTATTAACAAGAAAACATGGAATGTAGTTTTAGATAATGGAGAAACAGTCCCGGTAGATAAAAATGATTTCAGCTTTGATATAAGTGGTCGTAAAACGGTTTTTCAATATGCTTTGATATTGATACATGGAACTCCGGGAGAGAATGGAATTTTACAGTCATATTTTGAATTGTTGAATATTCCGTATTCTACTTGTGACGTATGTTCAAGTGCAGTTACATTTAATAAATATTTATGTAAACGGGGTGTTTCTGATACAGGGGTAGCTTTAGCGAAAGATGTATTGATAAATAAAGGTGATTTGATAAATTCGAAAGAAATTATCGAAAAGTTATCCTTGCCGTTATTTGTTAAACCTAATGCTTCAGGAAGTAGTTTTGGAGTATCTAAGGTAAAACGAGAAGAAGATTTGCTCCCTGCTGTGGAGAAAGCTTTTACAGAAAGTAATCAGGTATTGATTGAAGAGTGTATTACCGGAGTGGAAATTAGTTGTGGTATGTTGTATGCAGATCATAGATACGTTATATTGCCGGCTACGGAAATAGTTTCTGCGCATGAGTATTTTGATTATGCTGCTAAATACGAAGGAGATTCACAGGAAATAACACCTGCACGAATTACCAAAGAAGATAGACTTACCTTGGAAAAGATGATGATAGCTATTTATAAACAATTAAATTGCAGAGGGTTGATAAGAATAGACTTTATCTTTTCCAATCATGTCCCCTATATGATTGAAGTAAATACAACACCGGGGATGAGTGAGCATAGTATTGTTCCTCAAGAGGCTAAAGCAATGGGTATGTCCATGACGGAGCTATATGATTTGATAATACAAGCAACAATAAAATAGAAGGTTATGAGTGCAAATTACAAATTGACGGAAGGCGGGGGCTTGAAAAGAGGGGCAGAGCCTTTGGATATTATTACTCGCTACGAACAAATACCAACAATGGTATGTCCGACAGCTGATGATGGTTCATTATATGTAGCTGGTCAAATAGCTAAGGCAATTAATGCGAAATCCCTTCAGGGGGAAATGTTTGTGTTAGGCCTTTCTACCGGTAAGTCTCCAATTGGAATTTATCATGAATTGGTCCGAATGCACAAAGAAGAAGGACTTAGCTTTAAAAATGTTATTGTTTTTAGTCTGGATGAATTTTATCCTATTTCTCCCAGTGAAGAACAGAGTCGTAACTTTGCTATGCGGGATGAATTAATCAAACATATTGATATTCTTCCTGAAAATATTCATATTATGCGGGGCGATATGCCTATTGAAAAGGTTACGGATTATTGTCGTCGTTATGAAGAAATGATTATGAATGCCGGAGGACTTGATATATTGTTATTGGGAGTCGGCGGAAATGGTCAAATTGGATTTAATGAACCCGGAACCTATCATAATACCAGAATACGATTGGTTGCTTTAGGTAATAATACACGTAAAACTCAGGCATCTGATTTCTACGGTATTGAAAATGTGCCATCTAAAGCGATTACCATGGGAATTTCTACCATTTTGGATGCTAAACGGTTGATTGTTTTTGCATGGAGTGAAGAAAAAGCGGATGTGATAGCAAAAATGGTAGAAGGGAAAGTCGATCCGAATATTCCTGTAAGTTACGTTCAAGAACATAAAAATTGTGAGTTGGTTATTTCTGAAGATGTTGCGTATGGATTAACCAGATTTAAAACACCATGGCTGGTAGGTACTTGTGAATGGACTCCTAAATTTATTCGTAAGGCTGTTTTATGGCTGTGCCAACAGGTGAACAAACCAATATTGAAATTAACTTATCAAGATTATATTAATCATTCTTTGGGCCAATTAATAGACGAACACGGAGATTTTGCAGCTATTAATATTAAGGTGTTCAATGAGTTGCAACATACAATCTCAGGTTGGCCGGGAGGAAAACCCAATGCGGATGATTCAACTCGTCCTGAACGTTCCAAACCTTTCCCAAAAAGAGTTATTGTTTTCAGTCCCCATCCGGATGATGATGTAATATCTATGGGAGGAACATTGATTCGTTTGTGTGATCAAGGTCATGATGTACATGTCGCTTATGAGACTTCTGGAAATATTGCCGTACATGATGATGTTGTATTACAGACTTTGGATACTGCTCGTCAATGTGGTTTGGGAGATGACTATGATCGGGTTTTGCAAATTATTAAAAACAAGAAAAAAGGAGAAGTGGAACCTTTGGAACTTCGTCGTTTAAAAGGAGCTATTCGGAGAGGAGAAGCTCGTGCCGCTTGTCGTTTTATAGGATTGAATGAAAATACCAATGTTCATTTCTTAAATCTTCCGTTTTATGAAACGGGTGCTGTGAAAAAGAATGGCATTGGAGAGGCAGATGTCGAAATTATTGTCAATCTGCTTCGAGAAATTAAACCTCATCAAATTTATGCAGCAGGCGATTTGTCCGATCCGCATGGAACGCATCGAGTTTGTATCGAAGCGGTATTGGCTGCATTAAAAGTAGTAAAAGACGAGGAGTGGTTAAAAGACTGTCGTTTGTGGCTTTATCGGGGAGCTTGGCAGGAATGGGAGTTGGATATGGTGGATATGGCTGTGCCTTTAAGTCCTGATGAAGTAATTAGAAAACGACATGCTATCTATCGTCATTTATCCCAAAAAGACATTGTTCCATTTCCGGGAGATGATAAACGGGAATTTTGGCAACGGGCAGAAGATCGGACACAAGCAACAGCTAAGCTTTATGACAAGTTAGGAATGGCGGAATATGAAGCAATCGAAGTGTTTGTCCGTTATAATATTTAATTGTTTTTTTGATGGAAACAAAGGATAAAAGTCTGTGCAGGAATGCACAGACTTTTCCCAATTTAATATTGAATTAATCGAGTGATATTATGGCTACTATTTTTACCCGAATTGTGCAAGGAGAGATTCCTTGTTATAAAATAGCAGAAAGTGAACACTTTTTTGCTTTTCTTGATATTAATCCATTAACTAAAGGGCATACATTGGTTATTCCGAAAACAGAAACGGATTATTTATTTGACTTACCTGAAGAAGAGTATGCTCAACTTATGTTGTTTGCTAAAAAAGTTGCTCATGCCATTGAGAAGACCATTGAATGTAAACGAATAGGAATGGCTGTTATGGGATTGGAAGTACCTCATGCTCATATTCATTTAATTCCTATCTGTCAGGAAAGTGATATGTTATTTTCCAAGCCCAAACTTAAATTATCAGCAGAGGAAATGCAACAAGTTGCAACGGCTATTTCTAATACGTTTAAAACATTATAAGTCAATATGAAACCAATAATTTTTTTGGGGGGATTTTTTACTCTGTTTTTATCTTGTTTTTTTAATATTATCTATGCTCAGAGTGGAAAAGAAAAGGAAATAGTAGTACAAGATATTGTTTATCGGGATTCCATTGTTGAAAATATATGGAGTAAGGAAGGAACTTCTCGTATTGAATTTATTGTTGGTAAGTATGATATATTACGCGATTATAAAAATAATGCGAGTGAATTGGCTAAAATGGAGGAAGTAATTGATGAAATAAAAAATAACCCCAATGCCAAAATATTAAATATTCATGTAGTTGGATATGGTTCTCCTGATGGTGGATATGAGTTAAATAAACGTCTTGCGGCTAATCGGGCAGAAGCATTTGCTAATGAAATAAAACGTCATTTGTCCGATATTTCTTATCCCATTCATTATGATATTTCCTCTGTACCGGAAGATTGGGAAGGAGTAAAGAATTTAATAATGACGACTGATCCGGTAGCCGATGAAGCTCAGTATCTTTCTAAAGAGGAGGTTTTTGCGGCTATTGATGGTGCTGAAACGCCCATTGATATAAAAAAACGAGTGATGGCCATTGATCATGGTGATGCATATCGGTATATGTTAAAACACCTTTTTCCGCAACTTCGGCGTGCCTATTATCGAATTGATTATGAAATTATAGAGCAAGACCGTATTCAATTAGCCGACACTTTAACACATGTAATTAAACAAAAACCGGATAGTGTCGAATATGAAACTTATTATGTTCCGAATGAATTTAGAGGAACGGTAGGAATAAAGACAAATTTATTATATTGGGCTACATTAACTCCTAATTTAGGAATAGATTTTTATATTGGACGTAAGTTCTCTATCGGATTGGAAGGAACTTATAGTGATTGGACTTTGTTTAAGAATAATATTAAAAGGATTAAGAAATGGAGTAATTGGTCTGCGGGAGGAGAGTTCCGGTATTGGATTGGTTCTAATACACGAAGTCATTTTGTTGGTCTTCATGGTAATTATATTGATTATAATTTATTCCTTAATAAAACAGGTCATGATGGAAAAGCCTATGGGGGAGGAGTTGTATACGGATATGTTTTACCTGTAAATAGAAGACTTAGTTTTGAATTTGAACTTGGCGTGGGATGTTATAGGGTAGAAGGTGATAAATATATTTATCAAGAACAAAAAAATCTTTTTGGGAAAACATTAAAACCTCAAGTTACAGATAACTACAAGAAATATTATTTTGGTCCAACGAAGATAAATATATCTTTAATTCACAGATTTTAAAAATACAAAGGCTGAAAGAAGTCTTGAATGACTTTATATAAAGAGATGTGTCAAATTGGGAAACTCCAAAATTAATTGATGCATCTCTTTATTTTTATTCTTATAGTATATAAGATACGAGTTAAAATTTAATCGGGTAGTATAATCAGATTGTCTGTGCTATTGAAATTTCTTTTTTTTATTTTCGTGTGTGAAGATAATTTCTTTGGAATATTGTTGTTTGTTAGGTGAAATTTTTATAAATTATCTTGTTGGTTTGTTTTTTATGAAGATAGAATTTCTTGTTTGTAAATTATTATTGAATTTGATGTAAATAAGAGATAATGTTAATCGTTTTCTTTTATAATAATCCTTAGGTGTATGATTCTATTAATAAATTATTTAATAAATAAATGTGGTTTTTTAATAGATAGCGGTCAAATGTTTTTATAATAACTAAATATTTGGAAATTCAATTTTTGTTTCTTACATTTGAAGAATGTATTTGTTTTACAAAAATATTAACACAAACAAAAGTTATGGGGATTACAAGAAAAGACTTTCTTCAGGCTGCGGGCAGTATGGCTTTGTTTACTATAGTGCCTCGCCATGTCCTAGGAAAAGGACATATAGCACCCAGTGATCAATTGACTAAGGGAATCATTGGTGTTGGAAGTATGGGCCGAGGTCATGTAAATTTAGGAGGAACTCGGTTGGTTGCTATCTGTGATGTTCGGCAAGACAGTATGGAATTAGGCCGACAATTGAGTAAGGATAAAATGGCGGAGTATGCAGATTATCGAAAATTAATCGAGGATCCCAATGTAGATATTGTACATATCGCTACTCCTCCTCACTGGCATGGAATTATGGCCGCGGAAGCAGCTCGGGCAGGAAAAGATATCTGGTGCGAAAAACCGATGACTCGAACTATTGGGGAAGGGAAAAAAGTGATGGAAGCTGTTAAGCTTCATGGAAATATTTTCAGACTTAATACATGGTTCCGTTTCAGCGATACTTTTTATGGCATGGGAACTACGGTCAAACCTATAAAAAAACTGGTTGACAGTGGACTGTTGGGATGGCCTTTGACAGTTACTGTCAGTGCGCATACCGGATTTAACTGGAAATTTTTCTGGGTTGGAAAAGAAACTCTTGAAACACAGCCTGTTCCTGATGGATTGGATTATGATATGTGGTTAGGTCCTGCACCTTATAAACCATTTAACCGACATAGAGTATATGATGGTAATTTCCGAGGATATTGGGACTATGACGGTGGTGGTTTAGGAGATATGGGACAACATTATCTTGACCCTGTACAATATTTCTTAGGAAAAGATGGAACTTCTCCTATAAAAGTGGAAGTTGATGCTCCTGCTCAACATGATGATGCAGTAGGTACGTGGAGACAAATTGTATTCACTTATGAGGATGGCTGTAAGATTATCTTGAATGGAGAAGATTATGGAGATACGAAAGCGCCCTATATCGCAGGTCCGAAAGGAAATCTGTATGCAGGGTTCAGATGTGATATTCCCGATATAGAAAATAAATTAATGGAATATCCAGATCCGGAACCTCAAAATGACGACTTTATTGAATGTGTAAAGAACAGGAAAAAGTTTGCTCTTAATGAAATTAATGGCTTCCGTTCTTGTACATTAGTTAATATGGCTCTTGCAGCCTTAAGACTTAACCGTACATTGAATTTTGATCCGGAAACCTTGTTGTTTACTGATGCAGCAGCCAATCGGTTGATTGATCAGCCAATGAGAGCGCCTTGGTCTATTTAATTTTCCATCCAAACTTTTAATTGATGAAACGAATGAAAAAATATATTTATACATTGGTTTTAGCGGTGATGTTGCCATGGGTGATATGGGCACAATCTCCAGCTAACCGTATTCCTAAAACAGTTGTCGCCGACGTTTTAGCCCAAATGCCCGCAAAAAATGTCGAGATATATAATAACATGATGCGAGATCTTGTAGCATCAGGACAGGAAGGGGTTACTGCTTTAGTAAGTATGATGCAATCACCTTCTTTAGCAGACAACCAAGCAGTAGAATATGCGATTGGGGGATTATCCAATTATGTTACGGCTAAAGGACAGGAAAGTGCTCGTAAAATGGTTACAGAGGCTTATATCAAAGCATTGAATGCTGCGACAGACCGTGATATAAAAGCTTTTTTCCTGTTTCAATTAATGATTACAGGAGAGAATAATGTTATTGAAACGGCTAAGCAATATGCTGTAAATCCGGATTTGTACAATGAGGCGATTAGGGTTTTGGTAGCTGTTAATACTCCTGAGGCGAAACAAGCAATAGGAGAATTGGTGGAAAAAATTCCGTCGAAGGCTGCAGCTGCAAAAGCTGTTGGGGATGTAAAACTTACTGAAGCGGAATCATTATTGTTGTCTTGGCTTGATACGGCAACTGATTTGAAAGAAAAAAAGGCTATTTTATATGCTTTGGGAGCAGTAGGGAGTGAAGCATCTTTGAAACCTTTGAATAGTGCTGCAGCAGAAGCTGATTTTCAATACGAAGAAACAGAAGCTGTAAATGCTTATGTAACCCTTGTTTGTCGATTGAAAGATAAAAAGGCTGCTGCTAAATTATTGAAAAATAAATTGCCGCATGTTAGAACCGCAGCTTTGGAGATTTTGGTTGAAACAGAACCGGATAAAGCAGTTTCTTATATTGTTTCTGCTTTGTCTGATGATTCACGTCCTTTCAGAAATGCTGCATTAAATGCTGCTTGTACAGCCAATATAAAAGAACCGGTAGCACAAGCCATTGTTGTTAAATTATCAAAATATCCAGAAGAAACACAAACGGATATTATTAATTGGTTGGGTTTAAATCAGTATGCCGATGCTGAAAAAATGATTATTCCTTATGTGTCTTCAGATAATGTGGAATTATCTGAAGCAGCTATGTATGCTTTAGTTCGTATAGGAAATAAGGAAGGTTTGCAAGCTGTGGTTAATGGATTGAATACAACCAATACAGAGAAAATTGCTGCTGCAAAAAAAGCCTTATTATGGAGTCCTTTATTATCCAATGAATTATTGTTGAATCAATACAGCTCAGAACTTCCAGAAGCAGCTCAATGTGCTATAATAGAACTTGTTAGTTCCAGAACGGGAAATGATGCATGGAAAGATAAGGTAATGACTTTATGTCAGTCTGCTTTTTCCAGTAATTCTGAAAGTGTCAAAGAGGCTGCTTATAAGGCACTTGTTCCTATCGCTACGAAATCTCAGGCTAAAACCTTGTCTGATATTTTGAAAAAAGCTCCTGATGCTTATTTGGAATATGTACAACAAGCCTTGGGTAAAGCAACAGCTCAGATGGGAAATGATGGATTTTTGTTTATTGATGGTTTGATTAACCAGGCTCCTGCTGATAAGAAATATCTTTATTATGCTGTATTGCCTTACACAGGTTCTAAAGAAGCATTGAAGTTAATTGCTTCTGCTATGGAATCTTCTGATGCAACGGTAAAACAGGCTGCTGTAAAAACATTAACTTCCTGGACTTCTCCCGATGCGATTGATTTATTGTATCAAGCAGTTCAAAATCCTTCTGTAAAAGATTTGCATCAAGCAGCTGTTGAACGTTATACACAATTGGTCGCATCAAGTCAGGCTCCTTCAGCTCAAAGATTACTTCAATTACGTAAAATGCTTGATATTGTTCAAACAGATGAACAAAAAAATATATTGTTACAAGCTATTGGTAATTGTCCTGAGTTTAACTCTGTTATTGTTGCAGGTGCTTATTTGGATAATGAAAAAACTCGTCATACTGCAGGTACGGCTATTATGAATGTAGCTTTGAAAAATAAAGCAATCAATGGTCCGGAAATTAAGGCTATCCTTCAGAAAGTTATGGATACGAGAGGGGGTAGTGATGCTACATACGATAAGGAAGCAATAAAGAAACATTTGAACGAACTTGCTGCAGAAGAAGGTTTTGTTTCCATGTTTAATGGTAAGGATTTGAGCGGATGGAAAGGTTTGGTCGCTAATCCTATTGCTCGGGCTAAAATGAGTGCCCAGGAGTTGGAAAAAGCACAGGAAAAGGCTGACGAAATAATGCGGTCAGGTTGGTCTGTTGAAAATGGTGTTCTTGTTTTCAGTGGTAAGGGAGATAACTTATGTACTGAAAAACAGTATGGTGATTTTGAAATGTATGTAGAATGGATGCTTGATCCAGCAGGTCCTGAAGCTGATGCCGGTATCTATTTGCGAGGAACTCCTCAAGTACAAATTTGGGATACAGCTCGTGTAAATGTTGGAGCACAAGTAGGTTCTGGAGGATTATACAATAATCAAAATAATCCAAGCAAACCATTAAAAGTGGCAGATAATAAATTGGGAGAATGGAATGCATTTTATATTAAAATGGTGGGAGACCGTGTAACTGTTGATTTGAATGGTGAACGAGTGGTAGATAATGTTATTCTTGAAAACTACTGGAATCGTAATTTGCCTATCTTCCCTATTGAACAAATCGAATTGCAGGCACATGGAAGTAAATGCTCTTTCCGTAATTTGTATATTAAAGAATTAAAACGTCAAGAACCTTTCCAATTGTCTGAACAGGAAAAGAAAGAGGGATTCCAAATTTTATTTGATGGAACCAACATGCATGAATGGCAAGGAAATACCGTTGATTATGTATTGGAAGATGGATGTATCTCTATGATTCCATCCAGTAGCTTTGGTGGAAATCTTTATACCAAAAAAGAGTACGATAACTTTATTTATCGTTTTGAATTCCAGCTTACTCCAGGAGCTAATAACGGTGTAGGATTGCGTACTCCGATGGGGGTAGATGCTGCTTATTATGGGATGGAAAGTCAGATTTTGGATTGTGAACATAAAATTTATGAAGGTATTACTCCTTATCAACATCATGGTTCTATTTATGGTATTATTAAAGCAAATGAAAACCATAAAAAGGCAATTAAGCCAGTAGGGGAGTGGAATGAAGAAGAAATCATTTGTGATGGAGATAATATTAAGGTTACGGTAAATGGTGTTGTTATTGTGGAAGGTAATATTCGTGATGCTGTGAAAAATGGTACTCCTGACGGGAAGGAACATCCTGGATTATTTAATAAAAAGGGGTATATAGGTTTCTTAGGTCACGGATCTCCGGTTAAATTCCGAAATATTCGTATTAAGGAATTATAGTTTTTCCTTTTGATTGTACTTAAAAAGCCATCTCAAATTTATTTTGAGATGGCTTTTTTGTACCTGAAAAATAGACCAATTCAAACTTCATGCAGACTAACCTTGACTGTTAAGATGTTGTTGCCTCAGAAATAGGTCAGAAGATTACACAGGCAA
>CASFOM010000300.1 GCA_949296295.1 uncultured Alistipes sp.
AGTCCAATCACCTGTGTCTGACGCCCCGTTAAGGATAAGGTCAAACGCCCCTTCGAATACACAAGGGATTCCCCTTCATAAACCGAACAGGCCGATTTTCTTAATCCCGTCAAACGGGAATCCACGTCCATAACAGCCGTCAGGGTATCGGAAGAAAAGTTATGGACCACCAAATAAACGGTATCGGAAGCAGCACGGCCATATCGTTCAACACGTATCGGATAACGCTCTTGCTCCTTCTGTATCTGCTCTCCGGAAAGCTGTCGCCCTGCTACCGAGACTCCCGTAACCGGCTCCCAACCCGCGGCATAAAGCTTATCAAGCACCTTCACCATCGGGGAAAGGACCTCCACAGAAGCATTACGTCCCGTATAGATGCACCACAACAGATGATACCCCAACAACCGGGGTTCCGGAGGAGTGTAGGAGACATGGGTGATGGGACGGAAAGGGCCCGCCTGAACCCGAAAATAATCCGGTCGCAAAGGATAGGTATCTTCAATGCCAAAAATATCCAACCACGGAGCCGCAAAGGTAAGATCCCCTTTGCAGTTGGCCATAAGACGCACGCCCGGAGAAACCGATTTCACATAACGCAACCACTCCACCGTCCCAAAACCTCGCGGAATCATCGGCTGCAAGGTTATCCGGTTAAAGGCAAGAGGTGTTTCCATATAGGGGAAATGTTCGCGACGGTAATTCTCCGGAGCCATCATCAGCTCATCCAGCCCGAAACCTGTCGGAACCGCCCAACCCTTCTCTGCATATTCCTGAAAAAAGGCCCGGGCTCCCAAACGGTACATCACATCGCCACGCCCTCCCGGAAGATGTGGAGACAGATTGCACGGAATCATCACACCAAATCCGGAATCTCCTATCCAGTCCCGACGCCCCAGATTCCAGATTATCCCGCCATCCCTTCCATACATCGCACTGACAGCGGCAGAAGACAACAGGCTGTCCAGAAAGGGACGCAACGGTTCCCGGCGGGCATGAATCGTCCCGCTGTAAAAACGGGTATAGCGAAGCGGCAGAAAACGATTCCAGGCCGACGTATCGCCCGAGAGCAATCCGGCAAGACGTTCCTTGGCTCCGCTCAAAGAAGGACGGGTAGTATCCCCCAAGCTGATTTGCATGTATTCCGGTTCGGTATAAAGGAAATTCAGAAACCCGTTCCGAACATTGGAAGCCCACTGAAGACTGTCCAAACTCCGGGCATCCCAGTCAAACCGATAACCGCCCGCCCGGTTCTGGGACGCCTGATAACCAAACTGCTCCCTGGTCCACAACTCCCAGCCTCCTCCGAAGCCGATACTGTCGGCGTAACACGACGGAAACAACGCATAAAGTTTCTCGATGGCCGAACGGAACCCCCATCGCCCATCCGTACGGACAAGGCGGAAGCGGAAAGAGGCTTCGTTCATCGGAGAACCGTCAAACCGATTCCCCGGAAGCAGACACACGTCAAAAGCGGCATAAAAAAGTTGTTGGGCCGGATGAATCCCCAACCGAAAAGTAACGGGATGAGTCGGATCTATCAACATGGCAATCCCGCATCCCGTACTATCGTCAGCCAAAGCGGCCGCCGGGAAATCGGTCACCTGCTCTTCCACACATGGCACCTCCAACACATCCTCAAAAGGGTGGGAATCATGCAACAGACTGCGGCAGAAACGCCAGGAAAGGCGGGGAGAGACCGGCAAGGCCACATAAACCGTCACCTGACGCTCTTCCGGACGGACGGAAATCACCTTTCCCGATATTTCGATACCGGCTCCGTCCCTCTTATAAACCGCTTCCGCTTTCAATCCCAAATGCTCCAACTCAGCCTTCTGATGTACCTGACCGCGAGAACGGCTTATGGCTCCGCCCGCCAACACCGGAGGACATCCCGTAGCGGCATCGCGCAACAACAGTCCGGCAGGAGCGGAACCCGCCGTCCCTACCACTTCTTTCCCGCAAGAAAGGGAGGCAATTCTTCCGGCACCGTCCCACGAAAGAGACAATCCGTCATCGCTGCTCAACCGGACAAGGGAAGAAGAAGCGGATACCGAAAGGGGTTGTTCTCCTCCTCGTCCCGAAAAGGGTTGTGTCCTTTCCCTTCGTTCAGAAGTAGGGTGTTTATGGGAAGACAAGGAATCAGGCACCGAAAAAGAGACCGGACCGTAATCCATCCCATCGAAAAACAAGGTGTTCTCGTCGGGACCTTCCAGACGAAGATGACGAAACCGAACCGTATAGGTATGAGGGAAATGAAACGGACGGTCGTAGAGATACAGCAGCAACTCGACCACCTCTTTCCGGGAACAGCCGCGCAAATCAACAGATATTGGCTGCCACCCGCCACAAGAGACATGAGGAACGGTCACCTCCTGACGACAAGCAGAGATACCCGCCGTATTTTCAAGAAGAAAGGTGCGGTCCACCAATACAGCGACAAAATCCTTTCCCGCCTCCCGGACACTACGGTCCGAACTCTCCAAGGAGACTTCAAAAGAAAGGGTATGATAAGCCCGCCAATCCTCTCCGGGGAGAGAGAGGGCCAGACGGGGAAACGACTCGCTGCCCCCTGATACCGATACGGAAACCGAAAGGGGTTCCCCCGGCAACCTTGAGATGGCAGAGCCATCGGAACAGGCCTGCCACGCATCAACAGGCAGCTCCTTCTCCCTGCATAAAGAAGAGAGGGAAAAAGATAAAAGAAACAAAAAAAGAAATGTCTTTCGAACCATAATCACCCTTCCGATAAAAAACAAATACCCAATCGTTAAAACTTCATCCCTGCCTGCCATCCTTCCCCCTCGTTTCTGACTTCAGAAAACAAAAGGAGATGTATCCCATAAAAACGGTTAATCATCTCCTTCAGAATCTGTTTGGATTTCCTGAATCATGGAATCCGGTTCTATGTGTTGAGTCGCTTCCGCTCTTTTCCGTCCCGTCTCCTTCTGAAACAACTTCCGTATGCTTCAAACAGACACAGACAGCGTAAAAAACGACCTTCAAACCGTTCAAAAGCAATTCCGGACAGGCAGCTCAAAATACACCACTGTTCAGGACAGCCAAGCAGGCATCAATCCATATCCACAGCACGTCCACGAACCAACATCTGATGCAGTCCGATACCTAAGGTCAGCAACTGTTGCGTGGCCAACTTGCGTCCGTCATAATGAAACGCCATATCGGCCTTGATGCGGAAAAACCGGTTTTTCCATAAATACGAAATATCGGTGCGGTTATAGCGTCCGCTCTGATAAAAAGGAGAGCCCCAATAGAGGTCACCCCCATATTGCTGGTAATAAAAATGCTGCTTCTCGCCAAAATAGAAACTGTTGCTCAGGCCCAAGCCCTTCCACCGGAAAGCGATATCCAGCTGGGCTCCCGGAGCATGACGCCACGACGTCTCCGTTTCCAATACCCGTTTGTGCTCCATCGACGCAAGCAGGCCGAAACTGATGCGGGCCTCATCCAGAGCCGGCAACAACGAGGTCAGGTCGGTCCCGATGTAAACGTTGTAATAGGCCCGTTCCAGCAAATAGGAATCCTGTAACTTGTAGTCGTTCTTATAATGAGAGAGCTGTCCGTTCGCACCCAACAGCAGCAAACGGTCCAAGAATCCGTATTCCGTAGAGGCACACAACATAAACTCGTCAATACGCAGTTCGTTGTTCAGACCGTACCAATCGAGAAAGAACTCTACATACCCGTTCTTTTTCCGGTTCTTGTACTGCAAGAGAACCCCCTGAATGGTCGGATTGTAAAAATAAAAATCATCCCGGAAGAACGATTTGGGATAATGACCTATGGAATAATTCCGAGGCAGTGCGCCTGCAAAACCATTGAAAGATTTACTGCGGTAACGGTAATAGGCGATGATATCGGTCTGGGTAAGACGTGTTGAATCCCCCATATTCTGAATGAGGTTGGCTCCCACCATAAACGAATGGTGCTTGTCAAAAACCACCCCGACTTCCGGACGCAAGGCCGCTGCCAAATAGGTTCGGGTAGGTTCCCAAGGAACACTGTTTTCCAAATTGTCAAAGAAAAAGCCAAAATCGGCCCGGTAAGCAAAATGTTGCGCCCGCAAAGCCGTAATGCCCATAACGGCAAACAAAAAGGTCAAAACTGTTTTTTTCATACTTGATTGGTTTCCGGCGTACTCCTTCGGGGAGGCGTCATAAGTTCGGTTATACTTGTACCCTGAACAAAGGTTTTTAAATCCATTGATGTTTTCTTGAGTAGAAAACTCGATTCAATGTCTTGAATCTTCCGGGGATTGTTTGTCCCGTTCTCTTCATCAGA